>NZ_DVEA01000387.1:0-12084 GCF_015295965.1 Thermoleptolyngbya sp. M55_K2018_002 | reverse complement strand
CACCGCATGCAGGCCAAGGCCGCGGCCCTTGGCGTGGCCCTGCGGCCCCACGCCGCATTGACCGAGGCTCGGCTGCACACCCTCGGCCGGGCCCTGGCCATGTTTCAGCAGGCGACCCAGACCCATGTGCTGCTGGTTCCCTTCCAGCCCGTACAGGATGGGGCGATCGCCCAAACGCTGCACAGCCACCTGCCCCACCACAGCACCGTTCTAACGCTCACCGATCCGCTCCAGCTTGCTGGATTGTTTCAGGGGGTGGAACTGGCGATCGCCATGCGTCTGCACGGGCTGATCATGGCCGCCGCCCATCAGTGCCGCTGCTTTGCCATCAGCTATGACCCCAAGGTGAGCCGCCTGATGGACGAATATCAGCTTCCCGGCTGGGAACTGGACCAACTGCCCGACGATGCCGCCACCATCAGCCGCACTTGGATCGACCTCTACGCCAACGGAGACGGGCTATCGACCGACCAACTCGCCGCCATTGGCGATCGCGCTGCCATCCACCGCGACCTGCTCGCCCAACTCCTCTGAATAGAAAAATGAAGAGAGAAGAACGAAGAGAGAAGAAATCTACCGCGACCTGCTCACCCGACTCCTCTAAACAGCGATTTTAGATTTGCGATTTTGGATTTTGGACGAACCTACCAACCCAATTTTCGTTCTTCCCTCTTCCTTCTTCCTTCTTCCCTCTTCACCCGCCCCCCCAAACCTGCCACGCCAGCCCCAGCAGCCCGCCCAGCCCGATGTAGTAGAGCGAAGGCAACAGCAGTTTACGAATGATCAGCCCTTCGCGTCCTAGAAGACCCACAGTAGCTGCGGCGGCGACGATGTTGGAGACACAGATCATGTTGCCGGCCGACGCGCCGACGCACTGGAGCGCTAGAATCAGCGCCGTGGAGAGGCTGAGCTGGTCGGCCACGCCAAACTGAAATAGCGAAAACATCATATTGCTGACGGTGACGCTGCCCGCCACGAATGCGCCAATCAGTCCCACTAGCGGGGCAAAGAGGGGCCAGCTTTGTCCGGCGATCGCCGACATGGTGTCCGCCAGGGTGAGGGGCATACTGGCTAGCCCGCTGTCGTTGGTGCCAGAGTTGATGAATACCCGCGCCATTAGCACTGCCGCGCCTAGCGCCAAGGTTACGTTGCGAATGACGGGCAGCGCCTCGGCGATCGCCCCCCGCAGGGCTACGGGCTTCATCTGGTGCAGAAAATAGGTGATGCCCACCACCACCAGCAAAATCGTCGGCGGCAGATACAGCGGCAAAATCGTTGCCGTGAGCGGAGTGCCCAAAATCTCGGGCCAGCTAATCTGCACGGCGCGGAGGGCGGCCCGCACAGGCGGCACCACCCGCGACACCACCAGCAGCAGCCCCACCAGCACGTAGGGCAACCAGGCTTTGGCGCGATTCATCGAGGGGCGATCGCCCGTTAGCTGCGGCGTGGTGCTGCCCTGCCACGAATCGTCCCACTGCTCCCTCGGCGGAAAGTCCCAAGATTCTTGCGGCAATAGCCAGCCCGCCCGCGCCACGGGAACGACAATCGCCAGCCCCAGCAGCCCGCCAATAATCGTGGGAAACTCTGGCCCCAGCATCCGTGCCGTCAGCGCGTAGGGCACCGTGAAGGACAGCCCCGCAAACAGCGCAAATTTCCACGCCGCCAACCCCTGACGAATCGAGGGGCGATCGCCAAAAAAGACCGTCAGCATGACGCAGAGAATCAGCGGAATGAACGTGCCCACGATGCCATGCAGCATCCCCGCCACGGTTCCAATTGCCTTAAGGTATTGGGCGTAGCTCAGGCCCAGCGCGTCCACCTGGGTCTGCACCGCGTCCACCCCCGCCAGCCCCGCGTCGATGCCGATCAGCACGGGCGTACCCACTGCGCCAAAGGTGGAGGGCGTACTCTGGATAATCAGCGCCGCCAGCACCGCCGCCATCGCCGGAAAGCCAATGGCCACCAGCAGCGGCACGCAGATTACCGCAGGCGTGCCAAAGCCCGATGCCCCTTCGATAAAGCTGCCAAAGAGCCACGCAATGATAATCACCTGCACCCGGCGATCGCCCGAAATCGACAGCAGGCTCCGCCGAATCGCCTGAATCGCGCCCGATGCCTGCAACGTGTTCAGCAGCAGCACCGCCCCAAACACGATGTAAAGAATTTCTAGCGCAATGAACAAGCCCTGGATGCTAGAAGCCGCCACCCAAACTGGCGGAACGCGCCAGATCCAGAGGGCGATCGCCACCGTGACTAGATAGGCAATCGGCATAGCCCGTCCCGCAGGCAGCCGCGCCCCCAGCAGCAGCACAAACACCGTCAAAATCGGCAGAGCCGCGATTAAAAAATACAGCACAAGCTCTCAGAATGCGAACGTTGGATATTTTTTTCTAGAGCATGTTCCGCTGCTTGTCTAGGAACTGCGATACAGACCCGCGCCAAACTCTCTGAACTAAGCCGTTTTGCTTAGTCAGGCGTTTCGAGATGGACAGTAGGAATGACGGTGGGAATGACAGGGGGAATATCGTTAGCTTTAGCTGGTTCAGCCTGCAAACCTAAACCCTGAAAAGACGCTTATTCGGGCGGCAACTCGCCAAAGCGATCGCGGTATCGAGCCAGCAGGGCTTCGGCGGCTTCCCGCTGCTGCTGTTCTGCTAGGGCCGATTCTTCTGGCGTGGGGACGAGTTGCCCCGCAGGTGTCAGGAATCGGAGTTGCCCCGCCACCACGCCCAGCCAGAGTTGCAACTGCTGGCTCCACAGGTGTCCCTGGTCATTGGGCGACAACGCTTGATAGACTCCATCCAACAGATGAAAGCCCTGAAATTCCTGCGTGGTCGGGTCAAACCAGAAGTAGTCTGGCGTGCGGAAGGTGTCTTGATAGATTTGCTTTTTGAGGCCCCGGTCGGTGCTGGCGGTAGATGGCGACAAAAGTTCGATAATGACATTGGGATACTTGCCGTCTTCTTCCCAAACGACCCAGCTTTTGCGGGGACGCTTCTCTGTGTTGAGGACGACGAAGAAATCAGGCCCGCGAAAATCCTTCGATTTGCTCTGGTTTGGGCTGTAGTAGATCGTGAGATTGCCGGAGACGTAGAAATCCTGGCGATCGCGCCAAAACCAGTCCAAGCATTTGATTAGCAGCAGCATTTGCTGCAAGTGAAAATCGGTTTCCAAGGGAGGCTCGTCGCTGTAGAGATCGCCGGGAGGAAAGGTCACGCCATCCAACTGCGCCTGCTCGAAGAAATCAAGAGCAGCTTCGGGCGCAGAGGGAGTCGCAGGAGTCGTCGGAACCGACATGGGAATCTATGTCTTGCCAGTGCGTTTTGCTCTAGTGTAGCGGAGAAGATTTGCCGAGATGAGCCGAGAAGACGCGCCGAGAAGATGCGCTAGGAAGATGCACCGAGAAGACGCGCCAGGAAGACGCGCCGGGAGGTGGGCGATCGCCCCCAATCTGCCATCAAGCCGCTAGTCTAGGTTAGAGGGGGTGCTAGATTAGCTCCGTTGCGCCTGCCCTCTATCGTTCTGTTATTTCCCTGCTCCAGCCCTCTGTCACTCGGTCTTTTCTGTGTCTACACCCGAAGCGCTCCGCCAGTTGCTCAATGCCGTTGCCCAGGGCCAAGTCAGCCCCGACACGGCGCTCGAAAAGCTGAAATATTTTGACTTTGAACCCGTCGAAGAGTTTGCCAAAATCGACCACCATCGGGCGCTGCGGACGGGCTTCCCTGAAGCCATCTGGGGCCCCGGCAAAACGCCGGAGCAGATCGCCCAGATCATGCAGACCATGCGCCAGCGCAGCCGGGTGGTGATGGCGACGCGCATCGACCCAGCCGTGTATGACCAGGTGCGATCACTCGTTCCAGACGCAGTGTATTACCCAATGGCGCGGATCTGTGCGATCGCCCCCCTCACGCTCACACCTGTCCATCCCGGCACAATCACGCTGCTATCGGCGGGTACAGCGGATTTACCAGTGGCAGAAGAAGCAGCGATTACGGCAGAACTCGCTGGATTCCAGGTACAGCGGCTCTGGGACGTGGGCGTGGCAGGCATCCACCGCCTGCTAAACAATCGCCATTTTGTGCAAACGGCGGACGTGCTGATCGTCGTGGCGGGCATGGAGGGGGCACTGCCCAGCGTCGTAGCGGGTCTGGCGGATTGTCCCGTGATTGCCGTGCCCACCAGCATCGGCTATGGGGCCAGCTTCGACGGGCTGGCGGCCCTGCTGACCATGCTCAACTCCTGTGCGGCAGGCATCGGCGTGGTGAACATCGACAATGGCTTTGGGGCCGCGGTGTTGGCAGGGCAAATCCTACGAACTGCATCACGGATTACAGTTGAATCCAACCCCCCAAAGGAGTACCCTAACTAAGTCATCTCCAAGTGCTGCTATGTCTGCTACACCCTGTCATATCCTGATCGAGGGCAGCCCGATTGTCATCTACGCCAGCCGGAATGGCACGCCTGAGCGCCTTCTGCCGATTTTGAATCCGTTTCTAGACACCTTTTGGCAGGAGCGGGGGCTGGTGGGCGAACAGAGTGATACGCCTGCCTGTTTGGCCGCGCAGGTGATTGTGCGGCTGGGGTTTGAGTTTTGTGAGGACGATTTCTCGAACCTGAAGGCCAGCACCGAGTTCGACCCGACGGTGCAATATCTATACGAAATTCGGGGCGATCGCACGCTTCACATCTGGGTCGCCGATGAAGCCTATCGACAGCAGCCCCAACTCGGATTAGCGGGCTGTCGGGAACTCGTCGAGCAGGCTGCGCCATAGGCTTGAAACAGGTTGCAAAGCCGAAGGTTCGCGCCTATAGCTCGTCCAACTCAGCCAGCGCCGCTTCGGACAATTCCGTGATTTCCTCTGGGGTCAGCGAGTCATCGTCTGCCATCAGGTCTGAAAGCACCTGTTCCATCTGCTCCAGGTCTTCTGTTGCATCCATGCTGTGCTTGATCTGGGAAAACACGCGATAAGCGTCAAGGGTTGCCGGGTTAATCTCCTTCTGTCGCTCGCTGCCCTGACTGCTCATGTCTACCAGGTTAAATTCGATATTTTCAGCGTAGATCGCCATCGTAATATCGAAAATCTCGAAAAAGTTGATGACCCAGCGGCACTCGTCCTCTGGATAGGCTTTATAAAACTGCACCAGATCCGCAATGCGGGCTTCTAGATGGGTGCGGGCATAGGGGCAAATCAGCACCAGCTTCAGCAGCACAATCACCAGCGTCAGCGGGTTGCCGTCCATCAGCAGTTGCACGAACAGAGGGGATGGGTCTTGCTGATTTTCGGTGGTTAGGTAGCTGACAATGCGGTTCACAGTTCGCAGCAGCAGCGCGTCGTCGAGCGGCTTGTCATGGTGGATGACGTAGAGGGCATCCAGCTTTTCGGCAACCTGTGCATTGAGCGATCGCGCTTGTTCCCGGGAAGCCGACGAAAACACCAGGTATTTTTTCAGGCTCTCTTTGAACTCCTGATAGCGGAGTCCCCGCGTCTGGTTTAGGAAAATATGCGCCAGGTTGGCGTAGCTAAAATTGCCCCGCTTCGCCACGATCATTTTCACCAAGCGCAGCACGTCGTCACCCATAATGGTGGGGTTTTTGGGCTTCAGCGCAGGAACGGTGTTGCTCTGCGATCGCGCTGTGTACATCGCCAGTTCAAACTTAAACCGTTCCTTAAGCTGCTTAGAAAGGGTGCGGGCGGCGTTGCGCTGTTCGATGGGGTTGTTCAGGTCGATGTATTGCGGCACCAGCAGGTAAGACGTGTAGCGGTCTGACCAGTGCTTGCGCTGATCGTCATAGCGCGAGGCAAATAGCTTTAGCTCCTGGAAATCCTCACTTTCTACAAAATTCTTCAGCCAGCCGCGCAGCCGCCGCAGCGTGGGCGACATGGTGGGCTTGTCGAGAATGGGGTCATAGAAAAGCTGCACCAGCCCCCGAATCGAGTCGTGGCTGCGGCTGAGATCCCAGTTGTTGATGAGAATGTAGCAGGAACGCTTGAGCGTGTTGCGAAACTCGGCTTCCTGGTTGGCAAAGACAATTTCGTAGAGCGAGGGGAGCGTATGGGAGCTAATCGTATTGACGTGGTGAATGAAGAGATGCCGAAATTCCGCTAGCACCTCCTCCGGCGACCACTCCTTCACGATTTCCAGCAGGTAGTTGTAGATAACCTCCTGCGCTTTTGGAATGTTCCGCTGAAAACGATTGGCTCGTCCTCGTGGCTGCGGTTGATAGCCCTCGTTCAGTTTTTCCACAACCATCTAAAATGCTCAGTTGAAACTAGAAACTGCGGTCGGCGGGTCTGGATTTTCAAAATTGAGCGGCGATCGCCCCGATGGGCAAGGCGCGGCTTGGCGAACGGGCTAGCAGGCTGTCTACTTCATGGGGGGAAATACAAGAGAAGGTGTGCAGTTTACGAACGATGCCACAAAAGTCACCCGCTGTGGTGAGCGATTCAGGGGAGTAGCGCGATTGCTGTTCGGTCACGCTGGCGCTGTCTGATCCGAGGGATAGCTCCTCTCAGGAGGGCGATCGCCAGTCGTCTCGGTTACTAGGGGCACCCCCTATTCACCAGCCACAGGTTGCCAGGATTACCAGAGTTGCCAAAATTTATTGGCAGCTAGCGTCTTCCTATGCAGCGCTCCCCTCCATGCAAAGCCCCCCGTGCAGTGACCCTCTATGCAGTGACCCTCCATGCAAAGCCCCTCCATGCAAAGCCCCTCTGATACCCTGATACATACCCTGATACAACGCTTCCTCTTTTTCCCTGATGCTTCTCGGTTGAACTGTTCTGGTCACACGCCAGACAGCCCATAGAGGCAGCTAATGGTCACAGCACTAATGGTCTGGGAGAATTTTTCAGAGCGCCTTGCAATGGCTGGAGGTCATGCGAGGCTCCAATTATAGTGAGCGACCCAAGGGGGCTAATACTGGACGATAGAGGGAATCAGGCAAAAATGATAGAGCTTTGCATACTCTTTACAGAGTTTAACCTGGATCACTCATTGAGGGGTTCCGCCCATTGTTCTATTTGTCGTGCGATGTTTTATCATCTTTTTCTTTCTTTTGCTTTTTTGTAAGGATTGCCATGCCTGCCCCAGTCTAAATGCTTCTGAATTTGACAGTTTTTTGATACGGTCTACAAACCTACCTACCAGTAAATCCCCTATCAGGGAATCGCCCAAAAGTTTGGTTTATAGACCTGCTCGACTGGTTTCCCTTGAATTCAAGCCACCATGAATGTTCCCGATTACACCCTGTCGCTGGCGGGCAATCGCCTGCGGCGGCAAACCCAGCGCGACTGCCTGGGGGATTGGTATGCCACAGCAGGCG
Source organism: Thermoleptolyngbya sp. M55_K2018_002 (assembly GCF_015295965.1). NCBI lineage: Bacteria > Bacillati > Cyanobacteriota > Cyanophyceae > Oculatellales > Oculatellaceae > Thermoleptolyngbya > Thermoleptolyngbya sp. M55_K2018_002. The sequence goes on along the minus strand of NZ_DVEA01000387.1, from coordinate 4,760 downwards.
ACCCCAACCATGCCCTCGACCCTGCAACCTGGACAGCCTGGGGCAAGATTCCGCTGAATGCCAAGAGACATATTCCCTGGACGAAAGGACGGCAGGTGTTGTGGCTGGCGCAGGAAATCGTCGTGCCCGATGCGCTAGAGGCATATCCGCTGGCAGGGCTGACACTGCGCCTGGCGCTGACTTGGTGGGCAGAGGACGCGCAGATTTTTGTAGATGGGCAGTTGGCGCAGGCGGGCGATCTGTTTGACTGCTCGGCGCGGGTCGTGCTGCGGGAGCAGGTGCAGCCAGGAGAGCGGATTCCGGTGGCGCTGCGGCTGGTCAGTCCGGGGCATGACGACGGGGCCCTGGTGCGATCGCACTGTGTTTATGAGCGCCCCCAGTATGGACTGGAGCCTTGCCCAGAGCCGGGATTTGTGGCAGACGAGCTGGATGTCGTGCAGCACTACGTCGAAACCTTTGCACCAGCGCAGCTAGGAGACCTGGCGGTCGCCCTGGCCTCGCTCGACTGGAGCCAGCTTGCCAACCGAGCCGCCTTTGACCAAGCGCTCTGCGACCTGCGGCAGCGCCTGTTGCCCTTTGGCAAGTGGATTGGGCAGCGGCAGATTTCCCTGTTGGGACACGCGCACTTGGATCTGGCCTGGCTGTGGCCCGTGGCGGAAACCTGGGACGCGGCCGAGCGCACGTTCAAGTCGGTGTTGAGTCTCCAAGCGGAGTTTCCAGACCTGATCTTTACCCACTCTTCGCCCGCGCTCTATGCCTGGATGGAAACGAACCGTCCGGCACTGTTTGAGGCAATTCGGGCGCAGGTGGCGGTAGGGCGCTGGGAGGTGGCCGCTGGGCTGTGGGTGGAGCCGGAATTGAACCTGATCAGCGCCGAGTCGATCGCCCGCCAGATTCTCTACGGCCAGCGCTATGTGCAGGAAACATTTGGGCGCATCAGCGCGATCGCCTGGCTGCCCGACACCTTTGGCTTTTGCTGGCAATTGCCCCAGTTCTTGCGCCAGGGCGGTGTGGAATTCTTCGTTACGCAAAAGCTCCGCTGGAACGACACCAACGAATTTCCCCACGAAGCCTTTTGGTGGGAAGGGCCCGACGGCAGCCGCATTTTTAGCCTGCACTCTGCCCCCATTGGCGAAGGCTTCGACCCACTCAAAATAGCCCGCTACGCCACCCAGTTCGAGCAAAAAACGGGCTATCCCCATGCCCTCTGGCTAATCGGCGTGGGCGATCACGGCGGCGGCCCCACCCGCGATATGCTGCACCTGGCCCAGCGCTGGGGGCGATCGCCCTTCTTCCCGCGCCTCCAGTTTTCCACGGCGCAATCCTACCTAGAAGCGCTGCGGGAATGGGATGATCCCAGCGTCAACGTCAACCCCCCAACGCCCCAACACCCCCGCTGGCAGACCGATCTCTACCTCGAATTCCATCGGGGCTGCTACACCACCCATGCCGACCAAAAACGGTGGAACCGCCGCTGTGAGGCGCTGCTCTCCGAAGCGGAACTGTGGTCAGCCATGACGACGCTGGCCCTGGGACTGCCCTACCCTGCACCAGCCCTGGAAACTGCGTGGAAAAAGGTGCTGTTTAACCAGTTTCACGATATTTTGCCCGGATCGGCGACTCCTGATGTGTACGCAGAGGCCAATCGAGAGTGGGCGGCGGCGGCAGAATGCGCCAAAGACGCAATTGATGCAGCGATAGGGGCGATCGCCCGTCACATTGCCCGACCGACCGCGCCCCATCCCCAGGCCAGGGCGGTGCTGGTGTTTAACCCGCTAAACTGGTCGCGCTCGGCGGTGGTGCGAGTGGGGGGGGAAGAACGAAGAACGAAAAACGAAAAACGAAACATGGAAGGGCAGGAGCATCCAAAGTCCAAAATCCAAAATCCAAAATCCAACTGGGAGGTTCGCGGGCTGGACGGACGGGCGATCGCTGCTCAGTGGGTGCTGGAGGCGGATGACGGCGAGCATTGGAACCTTGCGTTTCGGGCCGAAGCCGTTCCTGCGCTGGGCTATGCCTGCTTCTGGCTGTGTCCAGTTGAGGGGGACTCTTTGGCTGCGGAGCCGCTCCAGCCGACGGATTCTTTCGTTCTGGAAAACGAGTTTCTGCGGGTGGCGGTTGACCCGGCTACGGGCAATCTGGCTAGCGTGTTTGACAAGGCGCAGCAGCGGGAGGTGCTGGCGGGGCCGGGCAATCAGCTTCAGGCGTTTCGAGATGGCGGGCAATATTGGGATGCGTGGAATATCGACCCAGCTTACGAAAGCTATCCCTTGCCGCCGCCGCAGCTTGAGGCGATTCGCTGGGTGAACCAGGGGGCGATCGTCCAGACAGTGGAGATCCTGCGATCGCTCGGTCGGTCTATATTTCGCCAGCGCTACGAGTTGCAAGCCGGGTCGCCACTGCTGCAAATCCATACCTGGGTCGATTGGCAAGAGCGACACGTCCTGGTGAAAGCGGCGTTTCCGCTCAATCTGACGGCCGATTTGATGACCTGCGAAATTCCGGGGGGCGTGATCCAGCGGCCCACCCAGCCGAAGAATTCTGTCGAGGCGGCTCAGTGGGAAGTGCCTGCCCTGCGCTGGGCCGACCTGACCAGTTCCAATGCGTCAGAGGCCGTTCCCTATGGCGTGAGCCTGCTCAACAACAGCAAACATGGCTACGACAGCAGCCCTAGCCAAATTCGCCTGACGCTGCTGCGCGGCGCAGCGTGGCCGAATCCCGATGCGGATTTGGGACACCATGAATTCACCTACGCGCTGTATCCCCACGCCGGCCGTTGGCAGGCGGCGGAAACGGTGCGACGCGGCTACGAGCAAAACCAGCCTTTGCGAGTGTGCGTCGTTGACCCGGCAACTGTCACGCCCTCCCAGGCTGCATTGCCGCCGATGGGTTCGCTGCTCCACCTCGACGCTGGCTCAGCCGTGGTGAGTGCCCTCAAGCCTGCTGAAGACGGCTCCGGAGACTGGATTTTGCGGTGCTACGAGTCGCAGGGAGCGTCAGGAGAAATTCGCTTTTTAGGAGGCGGTTTTACAGGAGGTGGTTCTCCGGGAGGTGGCTCTCCAGAACAATGGGCGATCGCCCAGGTGGTTCGCGCCGTCCCTGCAAATCTGCTAGAAGATGCCAATGCTGTAGAGAATGAAGGAGGGGCGATCGCCCTCCAGCCGTGGCAGGTTCTTACCCTACGCCTGACGCTCCAGCCTGCGCCCAAGCCCTAATCTTCGTGGTCTTCAAAGGGATCGTCCAACTGCTTAGACGGCGGGCCAAAGGAGGTGTAGATCGCGGCTCCGGTGATGCCGATCAGGATCGCGGTAACGGAAATACTAAGAACTGTTGCAGAGTCCATGAGTCGATCTAATTTATGAGTCACATTCCCCTAGAATATTACATAAAGTTAAATTTAACGATTGCTTGCAGGTAACCCATGGCACAACGCACTCGCTTGGGAGATATCCTTCGCCCCTTAAACGCTGAATACGGTAAGGTGGCTCCCGGTTGGGGCACAACCCCGCTGATGGGAGTTTTCATGGTGCTGTTTCTCGTATTTCTGCTGATTATTTTGCAGATCTACAATTCTTCGCTGATTTTGGAAGATGTGAATGTGGACTGGCGCAGCCTCGGCGGCTAGTTTTAAGATCACGCTCGATTATGAGAAAGCCCCGGTCATGCCGGGGCTTTTTTTTGTTTAGCTGATCATTTTTAGCTGATGGTTCGTCCTGGGCACGTCAAGCGTGGCAATGCAGTCATCTGCTGCGCTATACCAAATTGCGGTCGGTCAGGATTTCGTAGCCTGTTTCCGTTACCAGCACCGTATGCTCGAACTGGGCGGATAGAGCGCGATCGCACGTCACCACCGTCCAGCGATCGCCCAGCACCCGCGTCAGCTTTGACCCAGCATTCACAATCGGCTCGATCGCCAGCGTCATGCCTGCCCGCAGCTTCACATTCGGCATCTGGTGCGTGCGGAAATTGAACACTGACGGCTCTTCGTGCAGATTTCGCCCTACGCCGTGCCCCGTGTAATCTTCCACCACGCTAAAGCCATTGGCCTTGACGTGATCTTCAATCGCGCCCGCCATATCGAGCAAAAAGGCCCCAGCTTTAACCTGTTCAATACCTTTGTAGAGGGCTTCTTCGGCGACCCGAATCAGCTTTTCGGCGGCGGGCGTTACCTTGCCCACGCCAATCGTGATGCAAGAATCGCCATGAAAGCCTTCAAAATATGCGCCCGTGTCTACCTTCAGCACGTCGCCCTGGCGGATCGTTTTGCGGCGACTGGGAATGCCATGCACAACTTCATTATTAATACAGGCGCAAATGGACCCTGGGAACCCGTGATAGCCTTTGAAACTCGGCGTTGCGCCCATGTCCCGAATGCGCTTCTCAGCATAGGCATCCAGATCCGCCGTCGTCATTCCTGGCTGCACTATCTCCGAGATTTCCTTCAGCACCGTCGCCACGATCCGAGAAGCCTGACGCATGATTTCAATTTCGCGGGCGGACTTGATCTCGACGCTGCGGCTTTGCTTGCGGACGCGGGGCGAGTTGATGGCTTGCGGGAGGAGGTCGGTGAGAATGTTCATTAAATCCGGAGGTGCAGGGGTAGAGGTCGCTGGAAACGCTAGCTGAAAACGCTCGATATGGAGGGCGCGATAGAGGGCATGAAAGCCCTTATCTAAGTTACCTCAAGTATTCCCATCTAGGAGATGATTCGGTTGGGTTCGACCATCCTGCTGCGGGTTGTCCAGCCTGTCGCGGCTTGG
>NZ_DVEA01000437.1:0-12115 GCF_015295965.1 Thermoleptolyngbya sp. M55_K2018_002 | reverse complement strand
CAAACATTATCCGGATGATTTCCTGGGTGCCCGTGCTGGGGCGGGAGGGTCTGGTCAACAGCACGCTGATGCGCCTGGGGCTAATCAATCAACCGCTAGAGTGGCTGCTGTTTTCAGATTTTGCCATCGTGCTGGGCATGGTGCATTTGTACAACTTTTTTATGATTGCGCCTATTTTCAATAGCCTCATGCGGATCGATCGCAGCCTGATCACCGCCGCACGAGACATGGGCGCATCCGGCTTCCAGATTCTCAAAGAAATCATCCTGCCGCTGGCGGCTCCGGGTATTGCCATCGGCTCCATTTTTGTGGTGACGCTGGTGATGGGCGAGTTCGTCACTGTGCGGATGATGGGCGGCGGGCAGGCGGCCTCCGTCGGCAAGATGATTCAGACCCAAATCGGCAGCTTGCAGTATCCGCTGGCGGCGGCAAACGCGGTGATTTTGCTGCTGGTGACGCTGCTTCTGGTGATGGCAATTTTGCGCGTCGTTGATATCCGCAAGGAGTTGTGATGCAACAGAAACGCTCCCTGACTTACTACCTGCTGGCAGGCTTCTTTGGGCTATTTGTCCTGTTTCTCTACGGCCCGATGCTGGCAATTTTCATCCTGTCGCTGCAAGGGGAAGAAGGCACGCTGACCTTTCCGATGCGGGGGTTCAGCTTCTATTGGCTGGGGCAAGTGTTTCAGGAACAGCGCGTGGGCAACTTTACGGATGCTTTTTGGCGATCGCTCCTGCTGGGGCTACTGGTCACACTCTTGTCGGTCATCGTAACCGTCATGTCTGCCCTGGCCTTCCGGCAGCGGTTCAAAGGGGCTGGGACCCTGTTTTACCTCACGATTGCCAGCCTGATCGTGCCCAGCGTGCTGATTTCTCTAGGCATCGGCATTGTGTTTCAGGTGCTGGATCTGGAGACAAACTGGTTCTCGTCGGGTCTGGGCGCACACCTGACCTGGACAGTTCCCTTTGCCTTTCTGATCATGCTGGGCATTTTCAACCGATTTAACCCGTCCTACGAAGAGGCCTCCCGCGACCTAGGCGCAAACGACACCAAAACCTTCTGGGAGATTGTGTTTCCGCTGATTCTGCCCGCGCTGATCGGCATTGGGCTATTGGGCTTTACGCTGTCCTATGACGAATTTACGCGCACGTCGCTGGTGTCGGGGCAAAAGAACACGCTGCCGCTGGAAATCTTCGGCATGACCACCAACGTCACCTCGCCTGCGCTCTATGCCTTGGGCACGCTGACGACGCTGTTTTCCTTTGCCATGATTCTGCTGGCGATCGCCGCCTACAACTACACCTCGCGCCGCCAGTCGCAGTGAGGCGCTAACCGATTACCCGCTTCAGGAACGGGATGAGTTCGTTCCAGGCGGCATCAGTGGCAGCGGGGTCGTAGCGGGGGCCATCGTCGCGCATGAAGGTGTGGTCGGTCTCGTAGATCAAGATTTGATGCCTTACGCCAGTCTTTTCCAGAGTTTGGGCGAGGGTGTGGCGATCGGGTTCCTTCACATGCGGGTCGAGGGTGCCAAAGACGAGCAGCAGTTCGCCGTGGATTTCGCCTGTGCGCTGGAGGGTGTCGGCCACGCCCTTACCCAGCTTGCCAATCGGGATACCCGTGGGATAGCAACTGACGGTGGCTTTGACCTCCGGCTGGAACGCGGCACGATAGGCCAGGTGTCCGCCGATGCAAAAGCCCATGCTGCCTAGTTTGTCGGGCAACACGCTGCTTTCAGACTTGAGGAAATCAAGGACGGCACGGGTATCAGCATCGTAGTGGGCGATCGCCGTTCGTCGAGCGTCATCATTGCCCCGCATCCGCCCCAGGTCGCTGGGTTCAATCACCGTGCCCACGGGTTCCAGCCGATGAAAGATTTCCGGCGCAGCCACCACATAGCCGTAGCCCGCCAGCCGATCTGCCAGCCGCGTAATCGGGCTGCCCAGTTGATAAATATCTGAAAAGAAGACGATGCCGGGATATCGACCCTCTGGCTTGGGCGCGGCCACGTACACCCGCATCAGGCTATCGTCCACCCGCAGTTCCACATTCCGCTTGATGATTTGCATCTGCCCATCCTGCCATGCTGTTTGCCCCTAGCGTAGCCATCCCGCCAAGGGGATTCAAGCTTGCTGAGACACCTCACCGGGTCGTAATCTTGGACGGTGGAGAGAAAACACCGAACTTCAGTTTAGGCTTTGATTAGGCTCTGAGATTTATGGGACAGCCCAGCCAGACCCCGACCCGTGCTGCCAAACGAGGGCGATCGCCCTGGCAAGTTGCAAGTGTGACAGGCACGGTTCTGGCGGCATTTCTAGCAGCCTCGACAATGCTGATTCCAGCCGTCGGCGGATGGCTATCGCACACGCTGCTGATGCTGACAGCCACCCTCAGCATTACCAAAGATTTGCTGCTGGTGAGTGGACTTGCAGTTCTGGTGGCCAGCCTGCTGGCCCCACTGGAGGCGCTGGGCTGGTGGGCGGGCTGGTATGGCGAAGATCTGCAAACGCTACAGGCACCGGGGATACTGGCAGAGCCGTTGCCCGAACCCAGCACCATCACTCGCTACGTCATTTACCTAGATGGCATCGCCCAGGGAAAGTATACCTACCTGCCCGATGTGGAAGAATTCCTGGCGACGCTAGCAGCCGATATGCCCGATGATATTGTGCTGATTCAGGGCATCATGTCCTACTCGGTGATGAATCGGTCGCTGACCGAGCGACGGATGCTGGCGTTCTTTTGGCGCATCGTCGATCGGCTGCAAATGTCGCCCTCTAGCGGCATCTTGGGGCTATTGCTCTCGTTTTTGATTAACATCCGCAACGTGCTGGTAGTCGCCGTGACTGCCGATCAGCGCTACGGCCCGATTTACGGCCAGGGCACAGCGCAGGTGATTTTCAACAGCCTAACCCACTACGGGTATCAGCCAAATAGCGGCGTTCCGGTCACGCTGCTGGGCTATAGCGGCGGGGCACAGGTGGCGCTGCGGGCAGCGCTGACGCTGAAGCAACTGCTGAAAGCGCCCATCGACGTGATTTCGCTGGCGGGCGTGGTCAGCGGCAATCACAACCTGCTGGAGCTAGAGCATCTCTATCATTTGGTGGGCGATCGCGACTGGGTCGAAAAACAGGGCGCGGTGCTGTTTCCCCAGCGCTGGCGGCTGTTTCCGCTGTCGCCGTGGAACCGCGCCCGCCAGCGCCGAAAGATCACCCTCTCTTCCCTCGGCCCGATGGGGCACAACGGAGCCGACGGCCCCTACAGCGTTACCGATCGCCTGCCCGACGGTCGCACGCACCTGGAAGCAACGGTTCGCGCCGTATCCGACATTTTGCAGGGCAAGTCGGCGCTGGTGAGCAATACGCAGGTCGCCAAGCCTAGCAACTACGAGCGCTATTGGCAAGCCGAGTTTAACCGACCCGACTATTATCCGCTCGACCAAACCGTAGACCCAGCCCTATATCGGGCGATCGCCCCCTGGATGGGTCGGCTGATTTTGCCAAACCGGGACGAGCGGCGGCAGGTGCGTGGCGTGTGGTTTGAGGTGCATCATGCGCCGCCAGAGTATGCCCATCTAGTCGGACAGGTGGCAGTGCTGCGCTGGCAGCAAACACCAGGGATTCAGTTCTTTTTGCAGCAGACGACCCGCGATGTCTTCTTTAGCGAAGAGACAGAATACAGCATTTGCAAGGGATTGGTGCATCCGCTGCGAATCGATCGCTGGCAGCGGGTCGATCCGCTAGAGTCGCTGGCAGGCAGCCGACCCTACGACGATGTGCTGGTATCGCTGGACGAGCCACAGGTGCGAGACATCCAGATCAACGGCGAAGGGCGATCGCTCCTCTCCATCACGCGAGAACCCGTGCAGATCACGGGTCGCTATTATGCCTTGGCCAGGCTTCTGGAACCCGTCGATACCGAGGGGTTGCCCCTGCCCGCCTCCGACGAGTCTGCGCCAGAATTTTTCCGCATTCAGCATTTCAACCGCGCCACGCGCCAGTTTGACGGGTCCACAGAAATTGTGCAGTTTCCTCCGGTCATTCCCGATGCAAACAACCTGCCGCCTGCTGAGAATCGGGGACTGGAGCAGTCTCCTGCGGGGCGCGATGGCTGGTATCTCTATGGCGCAAAGGACGCAGCGGGTCGGTTTGTGGTGCAGGCGATCACCCCCCGTGCCCTCTTCCGCTTGCAGCCGGATCAAACCATTGGCGATCGCCGCGAGGGGTGGCAGTTCCTCCGGCGCGGCATCTGGGAAAACATTACAGCGCTGAAGGGCAACGTCCGCTCAACGCTGCTCATGAACGAGTGTCTGGCGGAGTCTCCGAAAGCACCCCCAAATGCACCCCCGAATGCACCACCAGATGCCCCCGCCGCTTGCCAGCCCACCTTTGCCGAAGGCTCACGGGCGCTGGTGATTCACCTCTATGGCGGCATCGGCGGCGAAAAAGCAGAACCCCAGGCGCAGGGCCCGCTATACTTTGGGCACTTTGCCTACGGCGTGGCGACGGTGGTGCGCGAGCCGCTGGCGGACGAGCTAATCTTCGACATTCACTATCACCAGGTCTACACCCACAATACCGACGGGGTGATTGCGGGAACGCTTTCGTGGCAGCGATTTTTGGGCGATCGCCAGTTTGGCTGGCTGGGCGTGCGGCCAGTGTGCGACCTCGTGATTCAATACGACCCCTTCACCAATCCCTTTGACTTTGGCGGCGTAAAAGCCTCGGCACTAGACGGACTCGTGACCCAGCTTGAAATCATGACCGCCCGCTACCGCATTGGCGACGGCACAGGCGGAACCTACGTCGGCCCAGCCCACAACTGTTCGCAAGACTCCAATCAGGCCCTCTACGCAGCAGTGAAAAATCTGGGCGACGCGCTCAACCGGATGCCAGAACTTAAAACTTGGCTGGATGAACAGCCCGACCAAGCAGCCCGGTTTGACCAACTGGTGCAGTTGGGGCGCTTTATCAAACGCGAGATGCTGCCGCTGGGCACGGCCCGCGCCGACTGGAAAACGAACGACAGCACCCTTGGCGTTAGCCCCGAAAGCGAAATTCTCTATAACCTCACCGTCGGGCTGATTAGCTGGCGGACGCTGCTGCCTCGCCTCGCCTGCGAAACCATCGCCCGCCAGTTTCTCAATCAGGGCGCACAGATTTGGGTGCTGCAAACCTGCCAGGTGGGGGGCGATCGCCCGGAGATTGCGCCCGTCGCGCCAACGCCGTTGGGCTGGTAGGTGAAAAACGAAGAGGGAAGAGGGAAAAGGGAAGAACGAAGAACGAAGAGGGAAGAACAAAGAACGAAGGGGCTTTTATTCTGGTGCGTTACTCGCGGGAGTATCCCCTGTCGGGTTGTAGAGGACGACGTTTTCCTGTTCGTTGGGGTCGTTGCGGGAAACGAGGGCGCGGGCCGGGTTGGTCTGGCTTAGGTTATGGGGCTGGTGGGGCACGCCGGGGGGAATAAAGAGGAAATCGCCTGTTTCGTTGATAACCGACTGTCGAAGTCCCAGCCCATAGCGGGTTTCGACGCACCCTTCCAGGATGTAGATGGCGGTTTCGTAGTCGCGGTGAAAATGCGGCTCGGCAGAGGCTCCCGGCGGAATAATCACCAGGTTCATGGAGATGCCCTGCGTCCCTGCGGTGTTGCCAGAAATGCCAACGAAATAGGGCAACCGCTGGCGCGTCAAGGTTTCTGCATCGGGGCGCACGGTAATGATTTCGCCGTCGTTGGGCTGGGGAGCGGCGATGTCTGCCCCGTCTATCCCCTCATCGCTCACCTGCTCTGCCTGGGCTGCTTGGCGTGAATCTTGTTGCAATGCCATCGAACCGTGTCCTCCTGGCAGCATCTAAATTTCTCTATCTTTATCTTAATCGGCAGATTTGCACCTGACCCTGCGAACGACGCTTGCGCCGCCATCTCAGCCGATAATGGAACCAGCAGTTGGAAACCTTGCACATTGAACCGGTTGCAGACAAGGCACGGAGGGCGATCGCCATGAATTACGTTGTAGCAATTCTTCCTGACCGCATTCAGGCAGAGGCGGCCTATTCGGCGCTGGAGGCGGCAAACCTACCCATGAGCCAGGTCAGCATTTTGGGGCGCGGCTACAAAAGCGCCGATGAATATGGCTTTCTGGACCCCAAAAAGCCCGCCCGCAAGCAAGCACTGCTGATGGCGACGTGGCTAGTGCCGTTTGGCTTTATTGCAGGGGTGGCGTTTAACCTGGCGACCGCGTATCAACTGGTGCCTTCGGCGGGCGTGCTGGGCAATCAGATCATCGGTGGCGTTTTGGGGGCGATCGCGGGCGCAATGGGCAGTTTCTTTGTCGGCGGTGGCACGGGGCTGGTGTTTGGCGGGGGCGATGCCCTGCCCTATCGAAATCGCCTCAAGGCGGGAAAATATCTTGTCGTCGTCAAAGGGCAACCCAACCTGACGAATCAGGCCACGAAAATCTTGAAACAATTTGACCCGGAAAATATCCAGGGCTACGTCGAGCCAGATTGAGTGAAACCTAGAGATTTCACCTCAGATCGGGCAATATCCGCATCAATGTCCGGATAGATCTTCACACAATCGTTAAATGGGGTTGGTGCAGTTGTGGAATTCCAGGGCACACTAAACCAGATGGATATAAGCCTAGTGGACTCCAGTGACCCGTTCCGTTTTGCCGTGAAGATTTGAGGGCAACATGAGCATTGAGAAAATCGTCGAGCAAGCGCTTCAAGATGGCTACCTCACCCCCGCGATGGAAGCTGAGGTTGGGCGCATTTGCGATACGGCTTCCGAATTGTCTATTGAAGAGTACATGGCCCTCGATCGACTCATGGGGGCACTATTGACGGGCGAGGTGGTCGCAGTGCCCCGCAAGCAGTTCATCAATGTGATGGAAGAAATGGTGCTAACGGAGGCGATCGCCCGTGTTGCCGAAATCGAAGCCACCAGCGATTGCACGCTAGATTTGGGCGACATTGCCGCCTACGCGCTAAACCGATTGCCGCCCATGTATGCCACCACAGAAGAGGGCGCAGACTATCAGCGCAGCCGCGCCCGCGAAGACCTGCAACCGCTGATTGCAGAACAGGTTGCAGAGGCGATCGCCCGCAGCATCAACCGCCCCGACTTCTATCCCGAACGCCAAGCCCTGGGCAAGAGCGCCAGCGACGAAGTGCTGGGTCAGGTGAGTACGCTGCTCAAAGCCTACGCCCACAAGTTTGAAGCACACGCTTAGGGTGGGATAGGGTTTGGCAGCATCGGCCGTAACCGCTAACCCCCGATTGATAGACCCCAACTCCTCGCGCCCTGGTGCGTCAGGAAGGCCGCCGTGCCGTGGGGCACGAAAACCGCCTCCGAGCTAAGCCGAATGCCCGGTTGCAGGTCGATTTTTGCGTCTGTGCCGAGCAGGTGGTCAAGGGTGGGGCAATCGCCCATCTGCATCTGCTGCAAATGCTCGTCGCGCAGGTATAGGAGCGCCGCGATCTCGCTGCTGGGCTGGGGCTTTGCCCGCAGAGACGCATCAAAGGCCAGCAGGTAGTAGGCTTGCTGGCTGCTGGCCAGGCTGCCGTAGCTGGAGTGTGCTCGCTTTTCCAAAATTAACCGGGGGCAAAGGCCCGATTCCAGCAGGCGCACCGCTAGCACTTGCCCGTCAGCACTCAGAAAATAGGTCTGTTCAGCGCTGTGAATCGCAGAAACCACCGCGCCGATTTCTTCAGCGCTTTCTCGCAGGGCGCAGTCTGTCCAAGACTCATCGGGCGATCGCCGCTTGCCGCCCACCCCAAAAAACCGCAGGCGATCGCCGCCGTGAGTCAGTTCTCTCCGAGGAATCGAAAAGACGTGATACCCCTCCCACCGCAGAAACAGTGCCGCGCCCGCAGGGGTCGTTCGAGAGATGAAATCAGACAGTGAAATGAGCATTGACCGACTTAGAACTATCAAAACAGAACTATCAAAAAGGGAGACAAAAAGGAGACGTTTGCAGGGAGTTGCGTTCAGGAAGCGATAGCCACCAGCGCCTCCCCTATTTAAGCCTGCAAAAAGTTAAGACAGGGTAAAGCGACACAAAACGATCCCTCTTTGGGGATCACCACCGATTTATTCATCAGGATTACGAAGCAAAATTACGATAGGACTTATGCAGTTGGACGATTTCTCGCGGGCTGCACCCGCGAGAAATCGTCCAAAACCCAAAAAGTTTAATCGCAAGTGCGTAAGTCCTATTACGAATCGGAGTGGGGCGGAGGATTAACCGACGGATTGACCGAGGGATGAACCGAGGAGTTGACCGTGGCAGCTTCTACGGCTCCCTCTCGGAGGGCGACAACGACTGGGCTAGACCCTGCAAATTTTGCCGCCAGCTCATGGCGCTGATTCACCAGATACACGCTCACCAGCGTCAGCACCACGCCAATCCATTCTTGTCGGGTCAACTGTTCTCCCAGCATCAGATTGCTAAAGAGAAGAGCAAAGACAGGGGTCAGGAAAATCAACGCGCTGACGCTGGTGACATTGCCCGTCGCCGCCAGGTAGAAAAACATGCCGTAAGTAATCGCCGTGCCGAAGATCGTCGTGTAGCCCAGCCCGGCCCAGTCGCCCAGATTCAGCCCCGACACCTGACCTGCCTCAGTCAGCGCCGACAAGAGCAGCAGGGGAACCGCGCCGATAATCATGTGCCAGCCTGTGCCCACAATGGGGTCGGCGTGTTTGCGGACGTAGGTGACGATGATTGTGCCAAAGGACATGGCCAGCGCCGCCAGGATCATCAGCAGTTCGCCACTTTGCATCAGCGTCGCCCAGCTAAAGGCTCCGCTTGGCAGGCTGAGGTGGCCCTGGAGGGTGGACTGGATCGCCGCCTCTGGTAGACCACACAGCGCTACGCCCAGCACCCCGATCGCCAGCCCAATCCAGCCCCAAAGCCCAATCACATCGTTCAGGATGAACCGCGACAGCACCGCCACAATCATCGGCTGTGCGTCGATTAGCACGGCTCCCAAGCCCGCGCCTGTATGCACCAGTCCTTCACTCAAGAAGCCCTGGAATAGTGCGCCATCGACCAGACCAAACAGCGCAATCCAACTCCAGGCTTTCCAGCCTTGAGGCTGCGGCAGTTTGGCGATCGCCCCCACCAGCAGCACCAGCAGCCCCGCAGGCAGGAGCCGAAATCCTGCTAGAAACAGCGGCGTGGTGTGGGGCAGAACAAATTTCATCACCACCATCGCCGTCCCCAAAAAGAAGAAGGGTGCAACCAGGACAATGGGCGATTTGGCGAGGGCGGGCGTAGATGGGTTGAAAGACATTAGGACATGAGGGGGTGACAGGGTGGCAGAGGGATGGAATCGTAAACGCGAACGCTAAAGAGGGGCAGCGGACTGGCGGAGGGGTGCGGAGAGCGATCGCCCTGTGCCGCCGCGCCGAACCAGGATTAGCTCAGCAGCGATGCTGACGGCAATCTCTTCTGGAGTGAGGGCACCGATGTCTAGCCCAATGGGGGCGTAGATGGTTTGCAATTTGCCAGGATCAATGCCGCGCTGGGCGATCGCCTGATAGACCTGGCGCACGCGCTTTTCGCTGCCAATCATACCCAGGTAGAAACAGGGCAAATTGCGGCTTAGCAAACAGTCCAGCGCCTCTAGGTCATATTGGTAGCCGCGAGTCACCAGGGCGGCATAAAGCTGGGGATGAGGCGCTAGCTGGCGCAGAGCGCTGGCAATCGGCTCGGCAAAGATGCGCGTCGCCTGGGGATAGCGGTCGGCGTTGGCCCACTCCGGGCGATCGTCCTGCACCATGACCTGAAAGCCAATGAGAGCGGCGACTTTGGCCAACTGTTCGCCAACGTGACCTGCGCCGACGATGAGCAGAGCAGGCGGCGGCTGTAGCGTTTCGACAAAGGCAGATTCGCTAAGGGCGATCGCCCGTCCATTTCCCAACTCATCGGCCAGGTAGGGCGACTGATCAATAGCAAGGTTAGTAGCAAGGTCAATGGCAGGGTCAATAGAAAGGGGCGTGACCAGCGTGGCGGGCTGTCCCGACTGGAGGCGATCGCAGATGGACTGGGCCAGGGCGATCGCTCCCTCCCCCTGCCAGCGCTCCACCCAAACCTGCATCCAGCCGCCGCACACGCCCTGAATCTCGCGGTTTGGCGCACCCGACAGGTCAATTTGCACCCGCTGCTTTTCGCCCGATTTCAGGACGGCTTGCGCGGCGCGAATCACCTTTGCTTCACCCGCCCCGCCGCCAATCGTGCCCCAGATCTGTCTATCTCCCCAAACCAGCATCCGCGCCCCCACCTCCCGCGGCACCGATCCCCGCACCTGGATGACCGTTGCCAGGACAACCGGATGATGCTGCAAAAGGATTGCGAGTTGAGAGAAGCATTGGATAGACATCGGAGCAGTGCTGGAAGGGGTGGAGTCATGGAGTCACGGGGTTAGGGAGTGCTGGAAAGCCACCGTCCCACTCCCCATTCGCCCATTCCTCCATCACCCGATTACTCCGCTGAGCCAAAGCGCAGCGTCATGAAGATAAACCGTGCTACGAAAACCGCCGCCAGAATCCAGGTGGCCAGGCTCACTTCATGGGCTTTGCCCTGGAAGGTCTTGGCCAGGGGATAGGCAATGAAGCCCAGGGAAAGTCCCGTAGCAATGGAGAAGGACAGCGGGATGAAGAAGATTGTGAGGAAGGCGGGAACGGCTTCGGCAGGGTCGACCCAGCGAATGTCTGCCGCGCCTGCCATCATCAGCACACCCGTAATCACCAGGGCTGGAGTCGTGGCATAGGCAGGAATCGCCTCAAACAGCGGCACCAGGAAAATCGCTAGGGCAAACAGAAGACCCGTCACCAGGGCTGTAAAGCCCGTGCGGCCGCCTTCGGCCACGCCTGCCGCCGATTCCACGTAGCTGGTGACGGTCGAAGTGCCGACGATCGCCCCGGCCGTTGTGCCCACAGCATCTGCCAATAGCGCCTGATTCGTGCGGGGCAGTTCGCCAGTTTCTGTCAAGAAGCCCGCTCGCTTACCCACGCCCGACAGCGTACCCACGGTGTCAAACATATCCACAAATAGAAACACCAGCAGCACCGCCAGGAAATCAATCCAGTTGCTGCCCGTGACCATGCCCAGCCCGCTAAACGCCTTACCAAACAGATCGACGGGAAACTGGGGTGCGCCAACGATGCCCTTGGGCCAGGGAGACACGCCCAAAATCCAGCCCAGCACCGCCGTTGCCAAAATGCCCCAGAGCAGCGCCCCGCGTACCCGCCGCACCAGGAAGGCCGTCGTCAGGGCAATGCCAAATAGAGCCAGCAGCGCATTGGGATTGCCCAGGGTACCCAGCGTGGTCTTGGTGACGGGACTGGCAGCGATCAGCCCTGCGCCGCCCGTGGCCGGGTCGCCTGCTAGCCCAATGTAGGCGATGAAAAAGCCGATTCCCACAGAGGTCGCCGTTTTCAGCGTCATCGGGATGGCATCGACAATCTGCTTGCGGATGTTGGTAAAGGTCAGAATGATAAAGATGATGCCTTCCACCAGCACTGCCGCCAGAGCTAGCCGCCAGTCGAAGCCCAGCGTCAGCACGACGGAGTAGGCAAAGAAGGCGTTTAGCCCCATGCCAGGAGCCAGGGCAAATGGATAGTTGGCCACTAGGGCCATGACTAGCGTGGCGATCGCCGCTGAGATTGCCGTAGCAAACACCTGTTCGCCAAACAGATCTCGTGGCTCTTGCAGGAAAATGGCATCCGACAGAATTAGCGGGTTGACGACCAGGATGTAGGCCATGGTCATGAAAATAGTGAACCCCGCCAGCGTCTCAGTCCGAAAATTCGTGCCGTATTGGTCGAACCGAAAAAAGTTTGCCAGTTTTGCCCATATGCCGCTGTATTGCGGTGTGGGCAGTCTGGGTTCCGACTGGAGAACCTCAGGCTCCATAGTGATACTCCTTATCGCTTTAACGATGTGATAGTTGGTTGCAATTTCCCTGGTTTAGATAGCGCAAGGATGAAGAAGAAACGGAGAGGCGATCGCCTCATAGAGAAGTGAACGAAAAGTGAACATAGAGATCAAAGTGAAAAAGTCGAGAGAGCAAGCATCGGGCGCATCCCAGTTTTGCAAGTTTGCCCTCATCCCCCA
>NZ_DVEA01000095.1:0-12168 GCF_015295965.1 Thermoleptolyngbya sp. M55_K2018_002 | reverse complement strand
TGGGCAGCGTCTCGCAGGGCGGGCGAGGTGGCTCAGTTTGGGGAACGGCATGGCCGGTGGTGAAGCTCATGGAGGAAGACTCGAGTGGAGTGATTCACAGCCCCATTGTATTCGCCCATTGTATTCAAATGTATTCAAACCTGGGCTGAGGAGCCGTGCTAACGACGGCGCGATGACCAGAGCCAGGGTATGACGTAGATCCATACGGTGACGGCAGGCAGCACAATCGGCAGGGCGATCGCCCAGGCAGATACGAACAGTTGCAGGCTGGCCAGGGCATAGAGCGCGGTGCCGCCCGTCAAGGCCAGCAGTCCCCGGCGGTTGGGCAATGGTGGCCCTAGCAAACCGAGGGTCAGCTTAGTGGCGATCGCCGCCGTCAGAATCATCCAGGCATCGGGAATGGGCGTGGCAAAGCGTCCAGTGAGGAAATGCTGGAACAGATAAGCGTGCATCTCCCCAGCAGGCAGGGTGTCTCGCAAATCGGGCGGGTTTTGCTGATGTCGCCAATAGCGCAGCGCCTCCGGCAGGGCCAGGTTATCTTGCCCCGGCTCCAGGCCCGCTTCGTCATAGCCACCGGGCACGATCATCACCGCCGATTCAAACACGCGCTTTAGCACATCGGGTGGGTTGGGGTCGAACACTTGCCAAGCTGGAACTTTCTGAAACATCCGGTCGGGCGGCAGCGAAAAATCCACGATCGGATGGAGCCACATCTGCTGCACGTCGTAGCCCAGACGGGTCAGCAAGCCGGGGCGAATCGGGGTTGGGGGTGGCCGTTTGGGATGCCACTGCGCCTGCGCTAGCCGCGCCACCTGATAGGAAAATGGCGGCACTGCGCCCAGTTCACCGGATAGCTCAAGGGGGGCATGGTAGACCTGCGCGTTTGGCTCTCCGTAGAGGTCGGCATCGCCCGCCAGCGCCCAGTTGGGATGCAGGAACATTGCCATCGGGCGAAGCCAGTGGTTTGCTTGGGTATCGTAGCTACTGCTTAGCACAAACCGCGTGCCGTATTGACGCTGGGCTGTCTGCAATGCCGCTGTAAGCTGGGTATCTTGGTCTGGCTGCGGCTGATCGAGTAAGTAATCAATGCCGATAACCTTCGCTTCGAGGGCCGACAGGCGTTCTACCAACTGAGCCAGATAAGTCCGATCCATCGGCCAGGGAGTCTGCAAACCCGCCCGCCGCACAGATTCAGGATCAATCTGCACCATCAGCACGGGCGGCGCTCCGGTGGCAACTTGCCGCGTGATATTGCGGTACTGGGCCTGCACGAGCAGCCGTTGCCCCAGCAGCCAGTCCTGCATGGATGGGGATAGACTCAGCCCGATCAACCCTGCCACAGCTATGAACTCATGCAGCTTTGGCCGGAGGCGCGGTGGTGCAGGCAGGGTGTAGGGCTGCGTCGCGGGATGGCAGAAAAAAGAGGGCACCAGATGGGCCGACGGGTAGGTGATATTCTGCTCGGCTCGCAGGGTGTGTGTTGCCTGCACGAGGGACTGATGCACATCGAGCCGC
This sequence comes from Thermoleptolyngbya sp. M55_K2018_002, assembly GCF_015295965.1. Taxonomy (NCBI): domain Bacteria; kingdom Bacillati; phylum Cyanobacteriota; class Cyanophyceae; order Oculatellales; family Oculatellaceae; genus Thermoleptolyngbya; species Thermoleptolyngbya sp. M55_K2018_002. The sequence goes on along the minus strand of NZ_DVEA01000095.1, from coordinate 10,653 downwards.
TGGGTGAGTCCTTGCAGGAATTGTATCAGGAATGCCTGGGCGACGCGGTTATGAATCGGTTCGCGCATCACGGCGACTTGGCTAAACCCCAGGTCTAGCAGCGAATTGGCAATATCCAACCCCTTGCACGAGTTGAACAGGGCAAACTGGAGTCCCCGGTCGATGGCGATCGCCAACTGTGGCGCGATCGCGCTAATGGTCATAAACGTCTTGGGCGCAATGCCCAGCTCGCCTCCGGCTAGCGGCGCTTCGTTGCTGTGGCCAGCAAAAAACAGCACATCCCAGCCCCGTGGGTCGGTCAAGGCTTGCTTGATTTCGACCTCTAGCGCCTCGATGTCCCCACCCTCGCGCCAGCCGATCACCCGCAGATCATCCCGGCGAAAGTGCGATCGCAGCAGTCGCTCATCCGTTTGCAAATCCAGCCGTTCGTCATGCCCTACGATGACCAGAATACGAGCGCGGCGGCGCAGCTTGGGGGGTCTGGTGGGATGGCGTAAATTGGCGGCAACTCGCACAATCCGCAGCGGTGGCCCGGCAAACTCAGTGCCCAGTTCCCAAGCTTCCCAGGGAAACCGAGCCAAGTTGGTGGGGTCGCAGGTCAGATACAGGTTCACTGGAACCTGACCTAACGCGGCCGTAGCTTGGGCAGCTTGGGCGATCGCCGCCCGAATGTCGTACAGTTCCTCCCGCCGCAGCCAGCGGTTAAATTCGTGCAGCAGTTGCGCTTCACGGTTGGCCAGCTCACCCCGCCAGTCGATGGGCGGTGCAGATAAGTTTCCACTGCCCCCACTCTTGCCGCGTAGTGAGTCAGATAGTGAGTCAGAGTTAGACCCGCCAGACCAGTCAGATAAGTTGGACGATCCAGGCTCCGCAGGTTTGGGCTGCATTTCCTCTGAAGTCTTGGTCAGCGGCAGATGAACAGTCCGGTAGAAGTGGAGATACTGCGTCTGCCAGCGAGTCAATAGCTGCCCCAGTTCTGCCGGAAACTCGAGGGTGCGCGAGGTGCGCTGTCCCTGCCCCCAGGACACCTCAAACCAACAGGACGACCCGACCTGCTGCACGCGGAGATGAATCGGCGCTGGCAATGATCTGTTTAACGATCTGTTCAATGCCCTCACTCCTGCACAAAGCGAAAGGGCGGCAGCGTTGTAGATGCTCCATTAGGTAGCCGAATCGTTGCCCAAAACTGCTCATTCAAATTACCCAACACGCAGGCATAGAGATAGTCCTGAGCGGCATCTGTGATGGCGGTTTGCTCCAGCACTTGCACATCATCGCGAATCTCTAGCTGAATGCTCAACGGCAGCGTTGCGTTGGGTTGCGCTCCCAAAAACAGCAGCAAACCCCAGGTGGGTTCCCCGTCCATCACCGTTTCCCAGGTAACGACGTAGAGCCGCAGCGGCAGTCCCTCCCACTCAAAATCGCGGTAGGCCCCCCGCGCAGCGGCGGGCAGTGGCAAATCGCTGCGCTGGATAAATTCAGTTAGCAGCGTGTCGAACTGCTCCACAGGAGAGGCGGGCAGGGAGCCACTCCGCAGCCCCGGACTGAGCGAAGGCGGCGGCAATAGCACCCAAGATAGCTCCTGCGCTAAGTCGTCCAACTGATGATTCAGCCACCGCCCAACGTTGATGGCCCGCTGCGTCAGCCCTTGCAAAGCAGAAGTCATGGGGGGCGCGGCAGGTGGTGCGACGCGCTGGGCGGTGCGGAGTGTTATCGCCTCTGGTTCCACACACCGTAACACCAGCAGCAATGACTCTGGCTGCGGGTCAAACCAGGCCAAGGGGACGCTGTAGTGATGGTCGTCGTCCAGAGCTAGCGCTGCGGTTTGCTGATGTTGAATCAACTGATCTTGTCGCAAATGACCATAGACTCGAACTTGATCGATTTCTTCTAGAACTTCCATAAGCACGAAAAAATGAGGGAGATTGTCTGATGAATTGGATGAGTCTAGGATGCGCTGCGGCAGGGCGATCGCCCCGTCTTGAAATACTTCAGTGACCGTTAGATACAGCCGAAAATCACCAACTCGAACCCATCGCAGCGAGTCTATTTGCTCACTTGCAGGAACATCTTCTAGCCTACTGATAGGAATGCTATCGATCTGCCTGGGTTCAAATCCAGACAGCCAGTCATTTCGCAGACCTAGTTCCGGTGCGTGTTTCTCAACCCATTGGGCAAAGCCAACGAGCGCTAGCGCGTCCAAGTAAGTTTGCCACTGCTGCGCTTCGGTGGGCAGGGACGGACTGAGGGCATGGCTGAGGGCGATCGCCCAGTCGATGTGTTCTGGCGCAAGGGTCAGTGCGTCGGGTTTGAGGAAATGCCCCAACAGGTCTGAATCAGAATCAATAATGTAGTAGGTCATGGTGAGTTCAGAGTAAGAATAAGTTGAGAGTCGCGCTCGATACGCCAAACCTGAAACTGAGGATGCAACTGACGATGGATGAGCCAAGCCTCTCGGATTTGCCTAGAGGGATAGCGTGTGCAGATAATGGCAGAGCCGATCGGCAAACACCTGCTTGAGCGGCGCTTGGGGTATGCAGGGATGTTCTGGCATCTCATTGGCATCGCGCTTGGATTGACCGCTAAAGCTCGATGCCCGATCCGCTTCCAGCACTTTATCGACTTCTGCACCCAGCAGTTCATCTAGCTTGCGATCCAGTTCTTGCACACGCTCAATCGGGTCAGCCTTGGACAGCGCCCACTCTCGCAGGCGATCGCCCAATCCTTGCAGCATGTGATGGCGCACCGCCGCCCGCAGTCCGTCCAAATCGAGCAGGCGCGACACCTGATATTGCTTGGTCAGTCCTACTTGGGGCGCAATCTTGGCCATCGGCCACTGCTGGCAATAGGTTAAGCACAGACCCCGCAGAAACTCAGCAGTGGTCGGCTTCCGTTTTTTGCGGTGGTGCGCCAGGTGACTGCTGACGCTCTGGGCGATGGAAGATTCCAGGCAGTGTTGAAATGCTTGGCGATAACGCTGCAAGAACTGCTGCACGGGCGGGTTTTCTGGATCATCGTCTAAATCGCCGCCAAGATCGCTGCCAAGATTGCCGCCAGCGCCGCGGCCCATGCTGATTTGGTAGTCAAGCTGGTCGGGCACTTCTGATTGGTCAAAGGACACTATCTGCGGGGCGCGGACCCGCCGCACCGTTTGCGCCAGGGCCTTCAGCGCCTTTAGCAGTGCTTCGGGCGTGTAGGGCCGAGCCTGCTGGGTTTGCAGCCAGGTGATCATTTCGCTCAGTTGCTCTGCGCTCGGTGGCCCACAGCGGCTGCGAGAGGTGCCGGATTGCCGCAGGCGGCGATCGCGCCGATAGACCGCATGAAACGCTTCGAGGAGTTGGCAACCTGCCTGCACCGAGCTAGCGGTAGTGGGTACGTTATAAACGCCGCTCAGCAGCGCCGCCAGTCGAGCAGGCGTGAGCTTACTGTCATTCAGCAGCGCCCAGTCGCTAATCAGCCGCACGCCGCAGCTTTCCAAAAATCGGGACAGCTCTGGATGGGAGGTCACTCGGCGCTTTGTCCAGGTGCTTAGCTCGGCCTTGTCGGGGTCAAAGCTCTGCAACACTCGGCTGGCAAAGGGCTGGAAGCCTTCGGCAGGCGGGGTCAAGCCATAGGGCTTGGAAACCCCAGCGCGATCGCACTCGACATCATCTAGCACCAGCGGCAGCAAGTCTTGGTGACTGAAGCCTGCCCTGCTGCCAAAATCTTTTGCCAACCCAGCGCAGGCGAGATCAATCTGGTGAGAAATGAAACAGCGCAGGCTGCATTCTGCTAGCGCTGCCTCCGAAGATCCAGGACTATGCTGCAAGATTTGCAACAGATGACGCTGGAGAAACGCATTGGCAACGTCTGGCTCCAGACTCGAAAACTGCCCCTTGAAAAAGGCTTTGACAAGGGCAATCTCAGTGACCCGGCGATCGCCGCCTGAGTCCACTCGCACTTGAGTCCAATATCGCTGTGACACGTTCATCAGGAGTATCAGGGCTGAAGGTAAACGACCGCAGATGACAGGCGCTAGCCCAAGCATGGCTGAGAACGCCCATTTCAGCGACCTAACGATCTAATCGGAGTTGCACCAAAAGTGTGCGCGATTTTGGGAAAATCTGCCACCCGCAGCCCACCTAGTTCGCTCACGGCCCGACCTATGCAGGTTCCATCCCCAATCGCTTAATTTCCCAACTGCATACGTCCAGTTTGCCGAAAATAGGTGCCCTCAGCGGGCAGTGAAGCTTGCCCACGGCTAAGCAACCTGATGATTTTGAAGAAGATTGAGGACTTTTGCGATGAAACGCTCTAACACGATTGGACTCTCTCTGGCGACGCTGTTGATTGCAATCGCGGCTCCGCTCAGCCTACAGCCCCAGTTCAACTCCTTAGAGAAGTTCGAGATGCCGCAAGTGGGGCTGGGCACGGCCAGGGCGATCGCCTCCCAGCCGCTCCTCGCGGTGCAGGGAACCCTGGGGGCTGAGCATGAAATCACCCTCTCGAGCGGCAGACGCAATCGCGCTGTTTTCCACCGATTTAGCGGACAGGCGGGACAGACCGTTGCGATCGCTCTGACCAGCAGCGAATTTAGAACGGTGGTGGCGCTAGTAGATACCAACACCCGGCAAATTATTGACGCAAACCAGGGCCCCCAAAATGATTCCAGCCTGCAACTCCGCCTGCCCTACACTGGCTCCTACGTGGTGATGGTGAGTTCGATGCAAGAAGATGCCCAGGGTAGCTATCGGCTTACCGTGGTTCCCAGCCGCTAAGATGGCGTTTCGATGACTGCGGGTGGGGCGTGCATTGTTGTGCGATCGCTCCACCCGCAATCAACGGAATCCTGGCCTTGCCGAATGAAGGGATGCCCCCCGGAGGGACTGGGATACCGTCGAATAATCCTTGAATAATCCCTGCCATCAAGCCTGCTTAAACAAGGCCCAGAGCCTCTTGCATCCGAGTGCGATCGCTTGCTCCGAGGCTAAATCGGCCATTCTCCACGTCGCGAATCCAGCTTTGGCTTTTGCCCAAGCGTTCGGCTAGGGCCCGCTGGCTCAGGTTTTGGCGCTGGCGGGCGGATTTGATGGCTGCGCCAGAGAGGGGAACGGCCTGCTGCGGGGGGGGGGATTTGGGCGATCGCCGTCGTTTGGGACGGGCTTTGCCGACGCTCTGTCGCCAGTCCTCTGAAAGCTCAAACCCCAACAGGCGGGCGTTGAGTAGTCGCTGCCCCTTGTCGCGGGGGGCGCGATCGGTGAGGCTGAGGTCGCTGTGGGCATCATCCGTCCAAAAGTTGAGGGCGGCCTCGGCATCGTCGGGAATGTCGGCCACCCTGGCCCATAGGGGCTGGATAACAGGCGGGTAAGTGTCGGGGTCGAACTGGGGCTTGAGGCCATAGTGATAGAGAGCCTCTAGGTCGTTTTCAAAGGTTTTGATCAGGCGCTTATGGGCACCGCGCACGGTCAGCGCCTCAGTAAGGCGATCTTCGCCGTAGGCAATCCGCAGCAGGGTGCGTATGGTGATGCGGTGGTCGCTACCCAGGCGCAGCTTAAAGACCAGCCACAGCAGCAGGCGCATGGCCCCTTCGTGCTGTTGCCAATTGCCCATCACCTCGGTGAGCAAGGACTGGGGCAGAGTGCCGTACTGATAAAAGGCTGTCTGGCGGCGGTAGTCCTGTCGGTTGAGAAAGCGCTGCGCCCAGGCCCCGGCCCGCACTGTGAAACTCAGACCAATCAGGTGGCGGCAGCCCTCAGCATCGGTCTCGAAGTAATACTGGGTGTGGAGGAGTTGCCAGACGGGGTGTTCATCGAGGCTAAAGCCCTGCACCTTACCTTGGCGCGGCCAGTCGAGGGACACTAGCACCCGACAAGTTTGGTAGACCAGCGTTTTAATCAGCGTTAGCCGTTCCAGCTTGGTCAGGTCTTTGCGACGGTGTAGACCCAGGTACTTCTCGATGTGCTGGTCGTTGAGTACGAAAGACTCTGCCCAAGGGCGATCGCAGGTGGTGGCCTGGGCGGCAAAGATCAGGTGCAGACAGGCGGCCCGCAGGTCAAACTGGGTCAGGGATGCGATTCCCAGGGTGTAGTCTATAGGGCTGGCCTGGAGGGCTTCTGGGTCTGTAGCCAGGCGAAACCGGAGTTCCCCCCGTCCCCGGTGAATGGTGCGACGGTAGGTTAGGCAGCCGTCGTCGTCGGCCTGCCAGGGCAAGGACTGGCGCTGGGCTAGCAGATTGCAAGCCTCCCACACCACCATGCAGGAGGCAAAGGGGGTGGTTTTGCCGTTAAGGAAAAGGCTGGGAATAGCAGCGGGCAGCAGGGTACTTTTGTTGCGGCCTTTTTTGGGCTGGAGGGGAGCCAGGGAGCCGATAGTGCAGGCTTCCACACAGCGAGGCGTGTCCAGAGCGGCGCAGCGATCGCACAGGGTAGGGTCAATCCAGTAGCCGTTGTCGGCCTGGGTCTTGATGGCTCCGGTAGGACACTGGGGCCGACAGCGATCGCAGGCAATGCAGCCATCTTTCACGGTATAGGCCATGGCTCAGTTCTTTCCCTTGACCAGTTGACTCTCCCAGGGATAACAACCTCAGTGATTAGTTTTTATGCTGACCGATACAGTTTAAGGATCTCTTTTTTATTGCTAAAAAGGGGTTCAGAATGGACGTTTGAGCGCGAAATTCGGTGACTTCAACAACAAGAATTCAGCCCCAAATTTATGGATTGATGACCCCATTTCATCTCACTTATTAATTCATTGAAAAACACAACAAAGCCTTAGTATTAAATTACATTGGGTCGGGTCGGGTGGGTTTTGTGGGGGCAAAGTGGCGATCGAGCATTTCAGGCAGGTGCGACAGCTTTACCCGGCTATATCGGTACCCACCAGGCAGGATGGTGAAAGTAGGGGCTTCAGAACAGCGCTTCTGGCAGCCAGTGTGCTGAATTTCGACTTGGGAGTGGAGGTTGCGATCGTGAAGTGCCTGCTGTAAGGCTTCGACCAACTCGCGACCGCCCCGCTTTTGGCAGCCAGATTTGCGGCAGACCTGAATTTTGAGGGATGGAGGGGATAAGGGAGTGGGCTGGGAAGATAAAGAGGGGTGGCGCACGGCTGTGCGTTTGCACAGAGGATCTGCCCCTGACAGGGTTGGAGAGAAATGACCATCAGTGCTGTTGGGAAGAGGCGGGAAGGTAAGGATGTGGTAGGCTTTGAGCTTGATGGTGCTGCCATCGAGCTTGGTGCGGCCAAGGCAGCGCAGGTAGTCGCCGGGTTTCAGGTGCGATCGCAGAGTGGTTCGTCCTTTCTTTGGCAATTTAATAGTTAGCACTTCGCCCTCTACGTCAAGGTAAATGGCCTTGGCAGTGGTAGAGTCTGCGCCTACGAAACCGAGGAAGGTGCCGTCGAGGTTGAAGAGCCAGGGAAGACCGGAGAAAGGGGACATAGGGCCTATGAGGTACGAGGGGGTGAGGTAAATCGGTCTAAGCAGACCGGAGATTAGAAGTTTCCTTAGTTCAGTTTGCGGGCTTCGACGGTTTGGGGGGTTTGGATGGGGTCGCTGAGACCGGCGATCGCCAGTTCCCAGCCGTTGGAAAGGGTGAAGATTTGAGCATCCTCTTGCTGGGTTTGGGAGATCACTTCTTCCTCAAGGTCTTTTTTGGCTACGTAGACCAGGAGCTTGCCTGCGGCGTTGGTGCGGAGCATGACTTTCATGAGTAGGTAGGAGAATAGGGATGGGCAAAGATTAGATAAGATAGCATGGAGTAAGATAATGGAAGCCCCTTGGTCATGCCATCACACGCTCTCGGTCTGCGGCGATGCTGAGCAGTTCTTCAACGGTGAGGCTCCGTTTTAGGGAGACAGCGCGATCTCGAACGTCCTTCAGGATGGACTGAGTGCGATCGCCGTCGAGGTGAATACCTTGGGTAGCGAGAACCTGCTCGATTAGGTGGCGGCCGGAGTGCTTGCCTACGACTAACCGCCGCTGGCGGCCGACTTCGCGGGGGTCGAAGGGTTCGTAGGTACGAGAGTTTTGCAGCACGCCGTGGGCGTGGATGCCGGACTCATGGGCGAAGGTATTGTCGCCGACAATGGCCTTCCAGGGGGGAACGTCGCAGCGGACGGTTTTGGCCACAAAGCGGGAGAGTTCCAGGAAGTATTGGGTTTGGATGCCAGTTTTAAGGTCATAGAGGTGTTTCAGAGCCATCACTACCTCTTCGAGGGCGGCGTTTCCGGCCCGTTCCCCTAGCCCGTTGACGGTAGTGTTCACAGAAGTCGCGCCAGCCCGTACCCCCGCCAGGGCGTTGGCAGTGGCTAGACCCAGGTCGTTGTGGGTGTGCATTTCTACCGGAATGTTCAGGGCTTCCACTAGGGCTTTTACCCGTTCGTGGGTGGTGAACGGGTCAAGGATGCCGACGGTGTCGCAGAATCGGAACCGAAATGCGCCCCACTCTTGGGCATACTGGGCAGCGTCGATCAGAAAGCTCTCGTCGGCGCGGGAACTGTCTTCGCCGCCGACGCTCACCGTCAGCCCGTGGTCGTGGGCAAAGGCAAGAGCATCGCGCAACTGCTCCAGCATGGCCCGCCAGCGACCCTGAAACTTTACCTGAATTTGGATCTCTGAGACTGGGATTGAGATGTGAATCCGCTTCAGCCCGCAATGGATTGATGCCCGAATGTCGGACAGCACAGCGCGGTTCCAGCCCAGCAGGTGGGCGTTGAGGCCGAGGTCGGCGATCGCCCGAATCGCCTGGGCCTCGGCCTGTCCCATAGCAGGAATGCCCACCTCTAGCTCGTGGACTCCAATCGCATCAAGGAATTTGGCGATCGCAACTTTCTCTTCTATTCCAAAGGCAACGCCTGCGGCCTGTTCGCCGTCGCGGAGGGTGGTGTCGTTGATGTAGATCATGGTGAAGGAGAGGGCTGGTAAGAGGGTGGGGGAGGTCGGGAGTGTGGAATTAGAGACATACGACCGCTCTATCACGCTGTCATAAACGCCGGGGTCAAACTGTCGTGGGCGAGGAAGTGGTTGATATGAAAGGCGCGGTCTTCGGTTTTGAGCAGGATTTCGTCGTAGAGATAGCGGGTAGCGCGATCGCCCAAGCTTTCAGCCTGGACAGAGAGGCGGCGCAGCAGGTCGATAACGGTCTGTTCGGCTGCAAGGTCGTGTTCCAGCATGGCGCGGCAGGTATAGGCTCCATCTGGTTCGGGGGCAAAGCAGCAGAGGTCGGAGAGGGTGGCGAAACTGCCCGCTGGAATGCCGCCTAGACCGTTGAGCCGCTCTGCTAGGTCGTGGGCATGGCTCTGAGTCGCGTTGTAGCTCTCCTGAAAGAACTCGTGGATGGAATAGAACTCTGCTCCTTCTACTACAAAGTGATGCTTTTGGTATTGCAGGTAAAGAGCCTGGAAGCTGGCATAGGCAAGGTTCAGCCCTTCACAGATAGCAGTTGTGATATCGAGATCAAAGCCAACGGGGTTTGGGCCAACCTGGCCGAAAGCGCGAACAAGAGTTTCGGTGGTCATGGGAAATCCTAGGGTATAGAGCCACTGTGTACACACATCTCGATTCTTTGCGTAAGGCTCCGAACGATCCCCCCCTTACTGAGGGAACTTCTGATCCAGTTCTCCCCTCTGTTTAAGGGGGCAATCTGGGTTCAATTCCCCCCTTGTTCAAGGGAGGTTAAGGGGGGATCAAAGTTTCCTTAACACTGGCTAACTTCTGGAAACCGGGTGGCCAATTCCAGACCTTTCTGCACCAGCTGTTCGCCTTCCTCGTTGAGTTTTTCCAAGGAGGCAAAGCCAAACCGCTGGGCATCGCGCAGGGTTTTGGAGACCAGCAGCAGGCGACCGGAAAACACCAGCGCCCAGCCAAAGCCCTCGTGGCTGAGGTCGATGACCACCTGGGAGAGCAGGCCGGTTTCTTGCTCAATGCGGTAGGCGACGGCTCGGAAAAATGCCAGAATGCGGCCCTGGGTGAGGGGGTCTACTTCGCCCTCCACGGAGATTTCGCGCTTTTGGGCTTTGGTGAGAATGTAGGGCTTGAGCAGAAGTTCGTCGGCCCAGTGGCGATAGGTGCCGTAGGTGTCGTTGGCGCGAATTTGCTGGGCGATCGCCTGCAAAAAGGGCGCATCGGCTACAGTCAAACTGGGGGACAGGGTGGGGGTTTCAGCAGTGGTCATAGCAGGATTTCCTCTTCGGTTTCGGTGTAGGCGTTTTCAAAGTTGGCGGCTTGTTCCTGGCGCAGCACCTTGCGTAGCCAGGGCGGTGGACTGCCCTGGAGGGTGTGCATAAGCTGGGCCAAAATTGCTGTGATTTTGTCATTCTCAGAGTCGGACTTCATCGGAGTAATGCGGCGGTTGATCAGCCGTGCCGCCGCACTGCCGCCAATATCGGCCACGTAGACAATGGTGCAGCCCTCCAGCGCTTTGAGCTTAGGCTCCAGCTTGTCCTCGTTGCCGTCCTCTTTCAGCGTGCCGCCAAAGGTGAGGGTTTCGAGAAAGGTGAAGCCGTTGGGGGTGAGGTCGTAGACGTCGATTTTGCTGGCCCAGCCAAAGTGGGCGTTGATGTGGATGTTGTCTTGGGTGGCGAAGGCTACTTTCATAGTGAGGCTCCTTTGATTTTGGATTGGGGATTTTGGATTGGCTTCCCTCTCCCAAGGGGCAGGGGGTTGGGGGTGAGGGGCTG
>NZ_DVEA01000018.1:0-2199 GCF_015295965.1 Thermoleptolyngbya sp. M55_K2018_002 | reverse complement strand
GCTGCATCTTATTGCTGCACTTATTGCTGCATCTCATTGTAGTGTGAGAGACGCTGGCAGGAAGAATTGCCGCCGATTTCAGGGTAGTGTGAGAGACGCTGGCACGAAGAATTGCCACCGATTTCAGGAAAACAAGGGCAGGAGCCAGGGCTTTGGCGCGGGTTTAGTCTAGGCTGCCGACTTCTCTCCCTTGCTTATTGCTCCGATTAGCATCCATAAACACGAGGACGGGCCGTGCTGTTCGATAATAAAGATTGCTTGCTAAGACACACCGACTCCGCCCGTTCTCTGTAGATTGGTCAGAGAGAGCAGACTGGTCAAAAGATTGGTCAGAGCAAGCGCTTTCCCAACCCTTTTTCCTGCATTTCTATCGCCCAAGGCACCCAGCCATGAAAAAACTAATCAAGGGTCTGCGTGAGTTCAAAAAGAGCTTCTATTGCACTCATATCGACCTCTACGAAGAACTGGCACAAGGGCAGCATCCGAGGGCGCTGATTGTCTGCTGTGCCGATTCGCGGGTTGGGCCGGAACTGTTGACCAACGCAGAACCGGGTGAAATTTTTGTGATTCGCAATGCGGGCAATATCATTCCGCCCTATGGCGCAACCAACGGCGGCGAGGGTGCGTCGGTCGAGTATGCAGTAGAAGCGCTGGGCATTCGCAACATTGTGGTTTGCGGCCACTCTCACTGCGGCGCGATGAAAGGGCTACTCAAGCTGAACACGCTCGAAGAAAAGATGCCCTTGGTCTATAACTGGCTAAAGCACGCCGAGGCTACTCGTCTGCTGATCAAGGAAAACTACACCCACCTGGAGGGCGAGGAACTGCTAAACGCCACGATTGCAGAAAACGTCCTGACGCAGATTGAAAACCTGAAAACCTATCCGTCGATTCACTCCAAGCTATACGACGGCACGCTCAAGATTTACGCCTGGATCTACGACATGGATCGCGGCGAGGTGTGGGCCTACGATGCCGAAAAGCACGCCTACATTCCACCCCATGCCCAACTCCCGGAGGACGATCTAGATCCCGATTTGCTGACGGATGCGCCAGTCGCTTGCGATATGCCAATGAGTTCGGCAGCGAGCGCCCCCAACAGCAAAAGCAGCAGTGCAACGACCAGCAACACCTGGTATGTCAACAGCACAAGTAAAGGTTCTAGCGGTGGCGCTGCGGCGGCAAATGGCAATGGCGCGTCGAACGGCAATGGCGCATCTAAGGGCGTAACGTCTGCCCCACCTGCTGCGTCAGAAACTTCTAGCTCAAATGCGTCTCGCGGGGCACACTGGTTTCCTCGCACGCGCCTGTCGCCAGAACAGCAGGATCGCATTTATCGAGGCTCTGGTTCACGCTAGGCAGTGTCTTAAAACTTTCCAGGCCGTTGATTGCCCTGAGTCGATCCCCCTAAATCCCCGCGCTTACGCGCCGCTTCGCTAGAAACAAGGGGGACTTCCCGGCGGTTTGGCCCAGTTCCCCCTTGTTAAGGGGGGCTAAGGGGGGATCAAAAGGTTTTAAAGCACGCCCTAGTGTTTTGATTAGGGTTTTGAATTTGAGATTGGCGATTTTGGATTGCCTACAGCACTTCTGCAAACTTCCACGACAGCTTGCGATAGACCAGCGTGCCGATGATAAAGAACAACACCGCATAGCCCGCGCTGATCAGCAGGTAGTGTCCGTCGATATAGCCGTAAAGAAACAGGTTTCGCCAGTTAATCATCAGCGGCGCGGCCGGATTCAGCGGAATCAGCGGGCGGAATCGCTCAGGAATCATATCCGCCGTGAAAATAATCGGCGTAAAATAAAATACAAACGTCATCACAATCTGCGTGAGCCGCTCAATGTCTCGCAAAAACAGATTGAGCGTCGCCAGCACCAGCGCCAGCCCATAGACCGTGAAAAGCTGAACCACCATCATCACGGGCAGCCCATAGAGCCACGCCAGCGTCGGTGATTTGCCATAAATCACCATGAAGATGAGAATCACAGGCAGCGACAGGAGGAAATGCACCATGTGATTCAGAATGGTGGACAGCGAAAGAATATTGCGCGGAAAGTTGAGCTTTTTGATCAGGCTGGCATTGCCGACGAACAGGTTGGGCGCAGAGCCGACAGAGTTTTGAAACCACTGCCAGGGAAACAGCCCCGACACCAGAATCAGCGGATAGCCCTCTACAGCCACCCGCATAATGCCGCTGA
>NZ_DVEA01000388.1:0-12202 GCF_015295965.1 Thermoleptolyngbya sp. M55_K2018_002 | reverse complement strand
AGGCTAAACACAAGGCTTGGCTGTGTCTTTGTCCCGCTCCACGTCGAGGATCAGGCAAGTGAGCAAAGGCTTCTACAATTGCGAGCGTCGTCATGACAGGGCAGGAAAGAGCGACACTGCAAGTTTACGGCAAACAACCGTCTCTGTCTAGAATGAAATAGCCCTGGATTCGCAAGTGTTGGGACATTTATTGGATGACGACAATGAGGCAGATAGCGTATGGGCAGACAGCGCTTACCGCAGCGAGGCGATTGAGCAGGTGCTGGCGTTGATGGGCTTTGACAGTCAGATTCATGAGCGTTGCTATCGCAATCGTCCGCTGAGCGAGGAACAACAACACTCGAATCGCACCAAGTCAAAAACCCGCTCGAAAGTCGAGCATGTGTTTGGTGCGTGGATCATGCAAATGGGTGGCAAACTGGTGCGCGTGATTGGAATGGTACGGGTCAAGGCATCCTTAGGGCTGAAGCATCTGACCTACAACTTGATGCGCTATACGTTCTTACAGACGCAAGTAGCCGATTAAACGCCGGAATCGGCAGACTACTGCTGGGTTCTATGCCTGCTCACAGGATGAGGTCGTTCAAGAGCAGTCATCTGCTGGGGGAAGCGCAGCAATGCTCCTGTCTCACTTGAGACTCTACCCTGGCAAAATTCAATTAATCGAGGTTCCCGATTGTAAAAGCTTTATGATTCCGGCTTTTTCATAGTCTTTTATTTATTTGCACCTTATTAACTTTTGTTAAGATAGGCGATCACTGAAGCTTCATAATTTCAGTTTCCTCCGTAAAGATTCGCATTCATCTGCACCACACGGATGCGTTTATCAAGAGTGAAGCTAATAATTCTTGAACAAGGATCTTTGTTTTCACTCCTCAAAGTATCTCCACGATGCCTCTTTCATCAGATAGGCATCTTCAGAATTGCATTTTTATATTGTCAGATCTAAGTTATCGGATCTGCGTCGTCGGACGGCGGCATGTCTGTTGCGCGGAACGTCCGAGGTCAAGAAGACAGTGAATCTACGCTTAACCACTCATTCAAGGAACTCTTTGACCATGCTGACATCGGTAGATCAGGGTTTCGCTTTGGGAACGAATGAAGCACCCGAAAAATGCCCGAATTCAGGCAACAATACAAAACCTTTATTAAGATCAAGAGTCGAGATTATCAATGAAATTAAGATGCTGGTTCCCGCTGGTTCTCCTGAGCCAGAGGATGAACAAGTCTTGAGCCAGCTAGCAAGCTTGACCCAAGAACTCACGAAGGTCTATCAAGCGGCTGGACAACTGAGGGAAGATCCCTTCGCAGATGCCTGGAACCGTCGGGTTCACTGCTACCAAGATCTGGTCGCAGAGCAGGTCAAGGGGCGGCGTATTCTGGTGACGGGTGGAAATGGCTGCGTCGGCAGTCAACTGATCCAGGAATTGAAGACCTTTGAGCCTGAGAAAATTGTTTGCCTGGACTTGCTGCTAGATGAATCGTCTTCCCCGAACCAAGATAATGATTCGGTTGAGCAATTCACATTCTATGAAGTTGATATTAGAGATCAGAATGAACTAGAGAAGGTTTTCCTCCAAGAAAAGCCCGATCTCGTCTTTCATCTGGCAGCCATGCGCCTCCCTGGAATGGCGGAGCAGCGGGTTAGAGATGCTGTTTCGACGAATATTATGGGAACCCATAATGTGATTCGATTCTGCGAAAAATATGGGGTCAAAAAGTGCATATTCTCCTCGACAGGGAAGGCATCGCGCTATGTCACTGGAGAGGTCTATGCAGCCACCAAAAAGGTGTGTGAGTGGCTTTTTGATCAGGCGGCTCAGTCAGGCTCAACCGTGTATGGCATGGTGAGATTTACCCATATGCTGGATAATAGCGCCGCCTGTGAACAGTTTGACCAAAAGGTTAAGCACGGGAAAATTGTCAACATTCATGCTCCCGATAAGTATGTTTGTGGTCAAAATGTTCATGAAGCCGTCAGCCTGCTGCTGAATAGTCTCGTCGTCTCTAAACCCGGAAAGCTAGAATTTTTGGTCTGTCGAAATCTGGGCTGGCCGGTTGAAACCCTAGAGGTTGCTTTATACAAGATCCTGCAATCTGGAAAGAACATCCCAATTTATTTTCAGGGTTCGCCCGTCGGCTATGAAGAGGGCTTCTTTCGGGGCAATGTAGACTGGGATGATCCGTCGGCGTTTAACTTATTAGTCAATGCGATCGAAAAAGTTTCAAGTCGAGTTGATGTGTCCGGCGACTTTATCGTTACGCCTGTTTTGCCCTGCTGTTTTGAGCGTCTAGAAGCTGAGTTGGCGGCTGTGCGGAAGGTTCTCAATGATCCTACAAGTGCCGATAGCCAAATCAAGCAAGCCCTTGCTGAATGCATTATGAAGGTTGCTTGCTCCATCTATTCTCAAGCACCGATTGAGTTGCTCTCGAAGGTGCTGAACTGGGGCACTGATCCTGAGTACCTCCAGTTGGACGGGGCAACGCTAGATAGCCATCAGCCCACGATTCGCTTGTTTATTGAAAGCCTATCTGCCAAGTATCGAAACAGCACCAGTCACAGCGGCAGTCTTAGCACCCGTTGAAGCGATCGCCAAGATCTAAGAAGATTAAGCCTGTGGTGAGTGCGCTTTAATACTTCTGCGTGATCAGGCTGAGTTTGACGGGTGCTGTGGGTAGGGCGAACGAGGCGTTTTGCACTTGGCTCCGAGTGTTGGCAATTTCAACCCGCGTTTTCAATCTGCGCTTTCAATCTGCGTTGAGATTGCCAACAGCCAAGGGGCGATCGCCTTTCCGTATTGGAAAGATAAAAGCAGTAGGGTTCTGGTAAAGCGCTAACCGGACGGGGCTTTGAGCAAGATGCTAATTTAGCATCTGAGATTAAAGTTCAGTGTCTCAGCGTCAGTGATCGCATCTGTGATCGCATCTGTAATTGCGTTCCAACCCTGGCGCTATCTCCTACCGTTTGCAACTCCCCCGCAAAGCACTATGGCAACCACTCTCTTTCACCTGGCGTTTCCCGTGAGTGATCTGGCCGAAGCCAAAGCCTATTATGCCGATGGGCTGGGCTGCGAGATCGGCCGCGAGAACGCCAGCTCAGTGATTATGAACCTCTACGGACATCAGATTGTGGCGCACCTGGCCCACGAACCGCTGATGCCTCAGCGCGGTGTGTATCCCCGGCATTTTGGCGTAATTTTTACCGACGAGGCCGATTGGGAAGCCCTTTTAGAGCGATCGCAGCGATTGGGACTTCGCTTTTATCAGCCGCCCAAGGAGCGCTTTGTTGGCACGCCGTTAGAACACCGCACATTTTTCCTGGAAGATCCGTTCTATAACCTGATGGAGTTTAAGTTTTATCGCCACGCCAGCGCGATTTTTGGGCAGGCAGCGTTTGCCCAGATTGGAGATACCGCAGGCTGAAGGCAGGCAAACAGTAGTTTAGGCAAACAGTAGTTTGGGCAAACAGTAGTTTAGGCAAACAGTAGTTTGGGCAAACAGAAATTCAGGCAAGCAGGAATTCAGGCAAGCAGGAATTGAGGAAAATCGGTTTACCGCTTGCCTTGTCGAGAGGTGGCATTCAACAGAATCGCGCCCCTCTCACCCCTCCACCAGTTTCAGCACCTCAAGACTCGCGAATCCCTAACGCGAACCCCTAAATTGCTTCAAGGTGTGTCAGGTTTCCTGATCCCAGCGACCCACAGCGGAAGAAGGAAAATATTACACACTGTTTTGGGACGATTCGCCTTGTGACGGCTGATCGCGGCTGGTCGCGGCAGTTTAGCTGAAGGGCGATCGCCCCAAATTGGCAAGATTGTCTGGCAGGATTTCCTGGCAGGATTTCCTGGCAAGATTTCACAGCATTGAGGGGCAAAGCGTGAGTAAACAATATCACTGGCTGGATCTGGCGGAGTATGCATCGCTGGTGGGCTTGGGCGTGGGTTCCGTCGCCTCCTTCACTACATCGCAACTGGTCTACACCTCCGCACCCATTTCGCTGCTGGTATTGCTCAACCTGGCTAACCGCAGCCGATTTGAGCAATCCATGCAAAATCAGGTCGGCGTGGCCATTGACGAAATCGAAAAGCGCCTCTCGATGCATGTGGAGCTGCTGAATCAGCAGATTGGGTCGCTGCCCACGCCAGAGATGATGGGCAGTTTGAAAAAGTCCATGCTGGTGAAAAGCCGGGAAGCGTCGGAGGCCTTTGCGGCTGACCTAAAAACCTTGCAGCAAGATCTGCAAATTCGGCTGGATGCGCTGGAGGCGGGCGATCTGGGCAGCGTGCGCGGCGAGGTGCGGCGGCTGCGCGACCAATATAGCCAGCTTTGCGACGACATGGTGCATATCACCGAGCGGCTGCACGACCTGTCTAGCTCACGCCAGGTGGAGGAGTTGGAAACGGCGATCGCCCAGATTCGCTCCGACACGGCTCATCTGCAAACCAGCCTGCAAGTCTTCAGCGACCAAACGCGCCCCGCCCTCAACACGCTGCAAGAGCAAATCACTCGGCTGAATCGCCAGCTTCAAGCCCTGCCGCCGCCCTTCGATGCCAGCACGCTGCGCCAGGAAGTATCGGAGCTGATCCGCGTGGTGTCTGACTTGGTGCCCCGGCGCGACTGGACCGCACTGGTGACGGAGATGCAGTCGCTCTATGAGCAGCAAGACTCGCAGGCGCGGGCCGAGGAACTGCTGCGGCGCAAGGTGCAAGACCTGACCCAGCAACTGCGCGACCAGCCCAGCCGCGAAACGCTGCACTCGCTCCAGCAGCAGGTCAATTACCTGAGCCAGCAGGTAGAAAACTTGCCGCCCCCCTTTGATCCAACATCTTTGCGGCGGGAAATCGCTCGCCTGCTGCGGGTGGTGGGCGATCTGGTTCCTCAGCGAGATTTCAGCGGCCTCGTAGGACAGGTCAGCGCCTTGCAGCAGCAGCAGGAATTTCAAATGCAGATCGAGCAGGCGCTGCAAGCGGAACTGCGGATCATCAGCCAGCAGTTGCAAGATCTGATGGCTGAAACTCGTGTGGAGACGGGCGATCGCCCCCCTGCTTTGGCTCCCAGCGCCGACCCGTCTGACCCGGCCGACTCGACCGAAACCGCCGAAGCGCTATTTGAGGCTCAAGTTGAAGCGATGCTGCGGCAAGAGCTACAGCGCATCAGCCAGCAGTTGCGATCGCTCCCCACAGGCGGCACCTTCCAGATGCAGGTCGAGGCAACGGTGCTGGGCGTGCTGCAAGAGCTAAACCAGCACCTCCGCACCTATCCAACGGGGCCGCGCTACGAGTTTGTCCTAGATTTTCGCGGCGGCCCGCCCGCCGAAGTCGAGGCTGCCACAGCCCTGCATCCGGCGCTGTATGACGAGTTCACGGCGGCGGCGCTGCTCGATGTGCCCAGCAGTCGTCTGGTGCTGGAGCAAGCGCTAGATACCACGGGCGATCGCCTGCTGGTGACGTTGCCCTGGTCGAGCCAGTGCCCCATCGATCGCCCGATGGTGCGCCGCCTGCATGAGTTTTTGTCCCAGGGTCGGCAGTTGGCAATTGGCTGGTGCTACAGCGCTGACCAGGATTTGCCCCGCTTCCTCAGCGCAATGGTGCAGCGGTGGCACGCCCCGTCTGAGCAAGCCCGTAGCCTGCAAGAAACGCTGCAAAATCTGCTGGAACTCAAGCGGCAGTTTCCCAACCAGTTTCAGTTCAAGATTTTGGGAACGCGGGAGAACTTTCTCGTGTCGGACGACCGCTACGCCGTGCTGGGGCTGGACGAGTCGCTGGTGGACGATCTGGGCATTCCCCGGCTGGAACTCAAACTGCGGACGAGCGACCCCGACACCGTGCAGCAGTTGACGCAGCGGTTTGAAAACCCAGTGCTGCACCCGACCGATGTGCAATCTCACTGGAACCGGGCCATGACGCGCTATGAACTGGGCGACCCGCAAGGGGCCCTCAGCGACGTAGAGCAAATCTTACGCATCCGCCCAGATCAGGCGCTGGCATGGAATCTGCGGGGGCTGTGTCATGACGACTTGGGAGAGCGGCAGCAGGCGATCGCCGACTTTAGCACCGCCCTCCAGCTAGACCGCAACCAAATGGATGCCCACTGCAACCGGGGCTATCTGCGCTCGGAGCAGGGCGACCTGATCGGGGCGATCGCCGACTTTACCAATGCTCTGACGATTCAGCCCAACTGCGCCATGATCTATTTTTTTCGGGGGCTGGCCGCGCAAAAACTGGGCGAAATCAAGTCCGCGTTTCGCGACTATGCCGCCGCCATCCAGCTTGCGCCCGATGTGCCCACGCCCTACTACTACCGGGGGCTGGCTCGTTCTGGCAACCCCGCTGGGGCGATCGCCGACTTGCAGCAAGCCCTAGAACTCTTCGCCCAGCAGGGCAACGAAACCAACGCCCGCAAAGTCTTTAGCCACCTCCAGCGGCTCACCAAAACTCGCAACGGCAACCCGCCCATTTTTGACCCCGATGCAGTGCCCGATGCTGCACCAATTCCCGTGGCGATCGCCTTTGAGGAGAACTAAAGACGGGCTGCTTGATTTTAGATTTGCGATTTTGGATTGCCACAAGCGTCTATGAGGCTTCTGGCAATCGCGTTCGCAAGATGGGTTGATTGTGCTGCACGGCGCACCCCAAAAGCCGACCTCCAAAAATACCGTCAAAAAATACCGTCAAAACAAACCCCAGTCCTCACATTCCCATAATCTCGTAGCCCGCGTCCACGTACAGCACTTGACCCGTGATGCCCGTAGACAGGTCGCTACACAAAAACGCCGCCGCGTTGCCCACTTCGGTCTGAGTCACGGTGCGGCGCAGGGGGGCGACCTCTTCAACATGGTGAATCATGTCCAAAATGCCGCCGACAGCGGAGGAAGCCAGCGTCCGAATCGGCCCGGCGGAGATGGCATTGACTCGGATGTTTTGCGGGCCCAGTTCCGCAGCCAGATATTTCACGTTCATTTCCAGCGCTGCTTTGGCAATGCCCATGACGTTATAGTTTGGCACGACGCGCACACCGCCCAGATAGGTCAGCGTCACCACCGACCCGCCCTCAGTCATAAGCGGCTTGGCGGCGCGGCAAAGCTGCACCAGCGAGTAGGCGCTCACGTCCAGCGCCAGGTTAAAGCCCTCGCGGGAAACATCGCTGAAGTCGCCGCTGAGATCGTCGCGATTGGCAAAGGCGAGACAGTGGATCAGCACATCCAGCCGCCCCCACTTTTCGCGCACGGTGGCAAACGCCGCTTCGACTTGCTCATCATTTTGCACATCGCAGGGCACAAACAGGCTGGGCTGGAGCGGCTCAACCAATTCCGCCACTTTCTTCTCTAGCTTGCCTTTGTCATCGGGCAGGTAGGTGATGCCCAGGTTTGCCCCGGCTTTGTGGAGCTGTTGGGCGATGCCCCAGGCAATTGAGCGATTGTTGGCAATGCCTGTGACGAGCGCATTTTTTCCGGTGAGGTCAAGCATGGGTAACGGCATCCAAATTTCGAGGGCAATTCACAAAATACTCAAAAACGGGGCAAGACGGATAGGGGAGGGTGGCGTAAAGCGAGGGAAGAGAAGATGGCAAGAGATGAGGGCGAGACGGGAAAATTTTTTCCTAAATTGTATCTGTTGGATACAATTGCGATATGCTGTCTGGAACGCAGGATTGAGGGCGATCGCTCGGTTTACCAGAAAATTGCCCAGTTTCCAGAACAGAGTCGGGGTTCTCTCATCCGGGTCTACCGATAGAGCAAACGCAGAAATTGGTATCGAAACGATCATTCTTCCTATGGAAGCGTGTTTTTAGATACAAAAAGCGGCCCCAAACTTAGTTTAAGTGTTCTAAGACTGCATTTATCCCGGTTTTTCGCCTCTTGGGCAAAATCTGGGTCTTGCTTTCATCTTTTGTTTCAGCTAGGACTTACGCAATTGGACGATTTCTCGCGGTCGCAGCCCACGAGAAATTGTCCAAAACCCAGAAAACTTATCGCAAGTGCGTAATTCCTGTCAGTCCTGTCTCGGTCATATTTCGGTCATATTTCGGTCATATTCGCTCCCTGAGGGCGCTGGGAATCGGACGGTATGGTTGCCTCACATGAAAAGCCTTTAGCAGATGTGTTTCGCCAATTGAGCGGCGGTGCGTTTCCGCCGATGGTAGAAACCTTTGACCGGGGAAAGACTATTTTCTTTCCGGGCGATCCGGCTGAGCGGGTTTATTTCTTGCTCAAGGGCGCGGTGAAGCTGTCGCGAGTCTATGAGGCGGGCGAAGAAATCACCGTAGCGCTGCTAAGAGAGAATAGCGTGTTTGGCGTGCTGTCGCTGATTACGGGGCAAAAGGCAGACCGATTCTATCATTCCGTGGCGTTTACCCCGGTGGAGTTGCTGTCGGTGCCGATTGAGCAGGTTGAAAAGGCGCTGAAGGAAAATCCCGACCTGTCGATGCTGATGCTGAAGGGGTTGTCGTCGCGGATTCTGCAAACCGAAATGATGATTGAAACATTGGCCCACCGAGATATGGGGTCGCGTTTGGTCAGCTTTTTGCTGATTTTGTGCCGCGATTTTGGTGTCCCCACGTCTGAAGGCATCACCATCGACCTGAAGCTGTCTCATCAGGCGATCGCCGAAGCAATTGGCTCGACCCGCGTGACGGTGACGCGACTGCTGGGCGACCTGCGCCAGGATCGGATGATCTCCATTCACAAGAAAAAGATCACGGTCTACAACCCCGTAGCGCTGAGCCAGCAGTTTACATAAAAGCACGAATCAGGGGGCTGAGCTAAAGGAAACTGCCTCGCTCTGGGGTGCTTGGGAAACAGGGAGCAGGGGCGATGGCTAACCTAGTGGGGCGACTATCTATCTGGGCTGAGCCGGTTGGAGCATTTTTGCGGTGTTGCGGTATCCGGGCAACTGCGAGCTACGCCGTTCAACGGCACAATTGCAGTATGGTGTAGCTGAGTGTGAGTTTTATCGGCGATGACCACCGGGCTGGTCTTGATTGCGGCAATTTTGGTGCTGGGGGCTGTGGTGGCCACGGTGGGCGATCGCCTTGGGATGAAGGTGGGCAAGGCTCGCCTCAGTTTGTTTGGCCTGCGTCCCCGCCAAACCGCCACGCTAATCACCGTGATGACGGGGATTCTCATCTCGGCGATGACCTTTGGCATTTTGTTTGCCGTAGATGACCAGTTGCGGACGGGTGTGTTTGAGCTAGAAGACGTGCAGCAGGAGCGAGACGCAGCGCTGGCAGAACTCAACCAAGCGCAGCAGCAAACCGCCGAAGTGCAGCGACAGCGCGATCGCGCTGAACGAGAACAACAAGCCGCCCAGCGCCGCCTGCGCCGCACCAACGAGTCCTTACAAACGGCGATTGCCCAGGAAACCCGCACCCGTGAGGAATTGCAAAGCACCCAGTCGCAGCTCAGCAGCGTCGCTGCCAACTATCAGCAGGCGCAGACTTTGCTAACAGACGTGTCGCAGCAGGCCACCCAGCTTCGTGCCGAGATTCAGCAGCTCCAGGCCGATCGCCAGCGCCAGCTTGCCCAGCGCGACCGAGACGTGGCCGAGCGCGATCGCCAGATTGCCGAACGCACCGCCCAAATCCGCGAAAAAGAATTGCAGTTGGACGACCTAGAAGCCCAGCGCAGTGCCCTGCTGGCAGAAGTGCAAACCCTGGAGCGCGAATTTCAAGGGCTGCGCCAGGGCAGTGTGGCGGTGTTGAGAAACCAGCCGATGGCCTCCGGTGTGGTGCGCGTGATCACCCCAGAGGCTGCTCCCAGCGCGGTCAATCGCCTCCTACTAGAGGCCAACCGCTTCGCCAGCCAGCGCATTCAACCGGGCACGGTGAATGTAGACAAGCAGGTGATTCAAATTACCAACGCCCAGGTGGAGCAATTGATCAATCAAATCCAGGACGGCAAAGATTATGTCGTGCGGATTTTGTCGGCAGGCAATTACATCATTGGCGAACCCTGTGTCTTGGCGGGCGAGGCTTGCATCCAGGTGTATGTCAACGCTGCGCCCAATCAGGTGGTGTTTCGAGAGGGCGATCTGGTGGTCACGATTGCGCTCGATCCCACCCGGATGCGAGATGAAGAATTGGTGGAGCGTGTCAATCTCCTGATTGCCAACGCTCAGTTTCGCTCGCGCCAGGCTGGGGTTCTGGGCGATGTGCTGCAAATTGCGGACGGACAGACCGAGGCTGTGGTTAGGTTATTGCAAGATATTCGAGCCTACGGTCGCCCGGTAGAACTCCATGCAATCGCCTCTGAAACCATCTTCACCGCTGGGCCTGTCCGGCTCGACCTGGCCGCCGTACAAAATGGGCGGGTTCTGTTCAGCACGGACAGCAGAGTCAACACCACACCGCCCCCGCAGCGATCGCCCTCTGCGCCAACGAACTAAACCGCCCTGCTGCCGTTTGCCTTTCACCCCTGCCGTTTGCCCATGTCCTATTCCACTTCTGCACCTGAAGCCCTGGGGCAGCCCGTCATTCTGGGGTTCGATCCGGGTCGGCAAAAGTGTGGGCTAGCCGTGATGGGGGTCGATCGCAACCTGTTTATGCATCAAGTCGTCGCAGCAGAGCGGGCGATCGCCACCATTCAGGCGCTCCGCCAGCAATACCCGATTTCGCTGCTGGTCATGGGCGACCAAACCAGCGCCCGCCAGTGGAAACAATCGCTGAGCGAAGCCCTCATCGACCCAATCCGCGTGGTCATGGTGGATGAACGCTACTCGACGCTGGAAGCCCGCGATCGCTACTGGCAAATGTATCCACCCAAGGGACTCCAGCGCCTGTTACCCCAGGGAATGAGAACGCCGCCACGCCCCATCGATGACATTGTGGCCATCTTGCTGATTGAGCGCTACCTCGATCGCCTGTCTGAACCAGTTTAGACACGGCCGGGCCAGGCTTCAAATTTCTGCCCGAATGGTAAATGAATAGTCGCCGCCCAGTTCTAGCTGATAGTCACTACGCTCCAAAAAGCGCTCCAGGGGGTCTTTGATCAGCGCCCGCCCCAGCGACGGCTGCACAATCAGTTGCCCCTGCCGAAAGCACCACTGGAACTGCCACTCGTAGGCATTCGCCCGCACCTCACCCTCAATTTTGCCCTGCTGCCAGGATTGGTGGGTAATCCGAACGTAGGCGGTGGTTTCAGGAAGGCGCTTGCTCATCGAAGAAGGAAGGGGTCAAATGCTTTCCACTATAGGCACGGGGTCGGCGCAAGTTCAAGGGCGATCGCTATCAACCTCAGAAAACATTCTCAGAAAACACTGACAACCCCAATCCCCACAAAAATCGCCCAACTGCGTCAGTCCTAACCCCAAAAAGAATGCTGCACAAACCCGTCACACAGGGTTTATGCAGCAGTTTTAGTGAATTCGCGCCGTCAACATCTAACGCAAGAGACGAAAGACTTGACGAACAATGAAAAGGCAGGCATGAAGGGGCGATCGCCCCTTACACCACAAAATCGCAGGAGCTAAGCTGGCTCACGGCGATTCCTTCCAAAACCGCCAGCGTATTGAAGAACTTACCTGCTTGCTTGCCATTCCTATCAATTTGAACCAGCGTATTTCCCTCACGTTCGATCAACCGAACAAACGTGTTGAGCCGCTGATAGTTGCTGCGTCCTGCAACCTGGAAAGGAGCGCGGGCAAAGATGCGCCGCAGGTCAATCACGTCAACCCCTGGCTGATAGTTTTGGATCAAATCCGTTCCGTGATTAACCCGGCGATAAACAAACATATCGCGGTCTAGGCCGCCGATGAGCGTGTCATTTCCTGCACCGCCAACAATCGTGTTCTTGCCGCCGCCGCCATTGATCACGTCGTCGCCTCGTCCGCCCACCAGGAAATCTCGCCGTGGGCCACCCGTCAGGCTGTCATTACCCTGTTGACCGCGGAGGATGTTCTGCCGCTGACGCACTTGCAATACATCATTCCCCCCGCCACCAAACATCTCAAAACCGCCGCCGGGTCTGTAGCCTGCCCGGTTAAACTTGCGGGCCCTTGCAGGGGAACCTGCGGCTGCGGCTCGCCAACTGCGAGGACGGCTAGGCTGTGTAGACACCAGTTCTACCGTCAGCGTGTTGGGCCCACCTGTCAACGTCAGCGGCTGCAAGCGACGCTGCCCTCTGGGTGTGAGGAAAGGGACAGGCGTGCCGTTTCGACATCTCAGCGGAATCGCCGCAAGACCCGTTTGACCATCCCCCACAATCACA
>NZ_DVEA01000089.1:0-12208 GCF_015295965.1 Thermoleptolyngbya sp. M55_K2018_002 | reverse complement strand
GGAGCCACTGGCGGCGTGACCGAAGGAGTCATCGCTGGCGTAGGCGATAGGGAAACTGAAAGCTCTGGCGGGTCAGGGGCTGAGTTGTCCGATTCTAGAGACCTGGATGGGTCGGCTCCGGAACCACCCGGCAGCAGCGGCAGCACCAGCAGCCCCGCGTGCAGCACTAGCGACATCAGCAGCCACGGGCGAAACAGAACCTGCATCAGTGCTGGCATATCGCGCTGGGTGCGGGTTTTAGGCATGGGAAGGGTGACAGACACAGGCAGCAGGTAGATACGACAAATCCGTTGCAGATATTCGTTGCAGATATTCGTTGCAGGTACAGGTGCAGGTACAGGTGCAGACTGAGAGGCGATCGCAGGTGAATCCGCAGACTGCCGTAAAAGGTCTGCTAGTTAATGATAATCTTTATGGCTTGTTGTATTAACTAATCGATAAATATTAGAAAGTCTTCTGGAAGGATGCGGGCTTGATTCTTGACAAGAAGGGCACAGTTAGGCACCTACTTTCAACTCGCTGAAAAATCTGTTCTGGAATAAAGTGCATCTGCTGAGTTTATTTTTAGAGATCAATTGAGAATATCTTGCATTAAGTGTACAATACAGTCTGGTTTTTAGGCTGGGCCCAGCGTTCTCGAAGGGCAATTTATCCAAGACAGACCTTGGAGAACGAGTCAGTTGAAAGACTAGGCAGGAAAAACCAGGTAGAGAGACTGCTTGTTAACTTGCCTGATTTCAAACCACAGATAAAAAAGCCTTGGCCCAATGCCTGACATAGCCCTCATAAATCTCTGTTCATCTTTTAGGAGCAAAGGTCCTCATGGGAAAAATGACTCGGCGAGTGTTTATCGCCACAGGTAGCGCCCTAGCCGCCGCCACCGTTGGGCAATTTGGCCGCCATGCGTCCGCTCAACAAAGTCGGGGGGTCGTGAATCTCTATTCGTCTCGCCACTATGACACCGACGATGCGCTCTACCAGAGCTTTGCCGAAGCCACGGGCTTTCGGGTCAACCTGGTAGAGGCCGAAGCAGATCAGCTTATTGAGCGGATCAAGAGTGAAGGGGCAAATAGTCCTGCGGATGTGCTGATCACAGTAGATGCCGGCCGTCTATGGCGGGCCCAAGAGGAGGGTTTATTGCAGCCGATTCGGTCGAGTGTGCTAGATTCAGCGATTCCAGGCTACTTGCGGGAGCCGGATGGCCATTGGTTTGGGTTGACCAAGCGGGCACGGGTTTTGTTCTACAGCAAAGAGCGTGTAAATCCGGCCGATCTCTCTACTTACGAAGATTTGACCAACTCCAAGTGGCGCGGCAAGATTTTGACGCGATCTTCGACCCATGTGTATAACCAATCGCTTACAGGGTCGATCCTGCACGCGCATGGGCCGCGGGAAACGGAAGCCTGGGTGCGGGGACTAGTGGCCAACTTTGCCCGACAGCCTGAGGGTAACGACACGGCTCAGATGCGAGCAGTGGCAGCAGGGCAAGGCGATATTGCGATCGCCAACACTTACTATCTTGCCCGTCTGATTAAATCCAGCGAGCCTGCGGATCAGGACGTGGTGAACAAGGTAGGTATTTTCTTCCCCAATCAGCGCGATCGCGGCGTTCACATCAACATCAGTGGCGCGGGTGTGCTGAGAACTGCCAAGAATCGGGAAGGTGCAATCCGGTTCATCGAACACCTAGCTAGCCCTCAGGCTCAGGAGATGTTTGCTAAGGGCAACAATGAATATCCCGTACTGTCGGGCGTGGCGCTGGATTCAGTAGTCGCGGGCTTTGGCAGTTTCAAGGAGGATAGCTTGAACGCAGCGATCTATGGACGCAACAACGCCGAAGCGCTGCGGATCATGGATCGGGGCGGCTGGAAATAGGGGTTTTTGAACTCCAGGCAGGCAGTTTGCAGGTTGTGCTAGCTGTCTGCTATGGCTCGGCCCAGCGGCGCAGCAGATTGGCATGGCATTTCGTAATCTGGTCAAATTCTGGCGTTTTGCCGTGCTGCCGAAACAGGGATTGGCGGGCGGTGTCTAGCTCAAACAGCAGTTCGCGATCGCCCGCATTCCTGACCAGGCTTTGCACCCAGGTTACCGCCACTAGCCGCGTGCCCCGCGTCACGGGTGCTACCCGGTGCAGTGTTGTGGCGGGATACAGCACCATTGCTCCCGCTGCCAGCTTAAACGGGTGATGCCCCAGCGTGTCTTCGATAACCAGTTCTCCACCCTCATAGTCGTCTGGCGAATTAAGAAATAGCGTGAGTGACAGATCCGTTCGCATCAGGTCTGTTTGTTGGGAATTGCTGGGTAAAAGGGCGCTCCCACCCATCAGGGCATTGTCTACATGAGTCCCATAGCCCATGCCCACGTCATAGCGGCTAATCAGCGGCGGGCGGATGACTTTGGGATAGGCCGCCATTTGAAACAGGGCGTTGCGCCGCAGTGCCCCCAGAACGAGCGATCGCACGGTTTCTGCGATTTCTCCAGCTTCGAGTTGAGTATTGTGTTTGACCTGTTTGGCATACCAGCCAGCAGTCATTTTGCCATCTACAAATGAAGCTGCCTTTAATGCAGTGGCGATGGTTTTTAGCTCTTCATCGGTCAATACGGCATCAATGCAAAGGATCATGACAGCACCGGAGATGGGACGCGGTTTAGTTAAGGTTTGGCAACCCAGCGGAATCGCAGTTTGAGCATGAGGGAGAGACCCGGTTGAATGGATTCAGGATGCTTTCGTTGCTTATTTGTTTCTTATTTGAAGATGATACAGGAGTCACTCGATTGAAAGCCCTTACGAATCAATGCATGAACAGACAAATGAAGCTTTGGGTCGGCGTTGGTGCATTTGTGATTACACAGGTTGGCCCCCAGGCGATCGCCAGTCTCACGCCTGAAGTGGTCAGCACAGAGGATCGCCCGATTGCCGCTCAACTTCCTGCTGTCGCCCCGGCTCCTTGGAGTGCGGCTCAGGCGGGCGGCGAAGGGGGAGAAGGTGGTGAAGGCGGCGAAGGCGGCGAAGGCGGCGAAGGAATCGCGCCCCAGTCGGTCGGCTTTTGCGCTGCAATTGCTGTGGAGGGCGGCGGCGAGGGGGGCGAATCGGGAGCGGCACAGCCTGTAAGCAGCCCTGTGCGGGTGTATGGCGCGGCAACGGTGCCAGCCTCGCCCTTTGGCGATCGCCAGTTGCTTGCCGATTTCGTCGATGGGGTGCTGCTGCCAACCTATGGACAGCTAAACACGGCTGCCCAACGGCTGGATCGGGCGATCGCCCAGTTTGCAGCCCGCCCCACTGAGGCAAATTTGCAGGCTGCCCGACGGGCCTGGCTGGCGGCCCGTTTGCCCTGGGAAAGCAGCGAAGCGTTTGCCTTTGGCCCGGCGGCTTCGCTGGGCTACGATGCTGGGCTGGATGACTGGCCGGTAAATGAAGTAGACGTAATTGCTGTGCTGCAAAGCCAAGATGCCCTCACGCCTGAGTATTTGGAAACGCTGCAAACGTCTCAAAAAGGCTTTCATACCATCGAGTTTTTGCTGTTTGGGCGGAATAACGACAAGCGGCTGACAGATTTCACGCCCCGCGAGTTGGAATATTTGCAGTTGGTCGGGGCAGATTTTGCAGCCACAGCCGAGAACTTGCTGGCAAGCTGGGCCGAGGGCGTGGAGGGCTATCCGGCCTATCGCAAAGAGTTTGTGGAGGCGGGCGATCGCAGCGCCGCCTATCCCACGCCCCAGGCAGCGGCGACCGAACTGGTGCAGGGCATCATCGACATTCTGGACGAGTTGGGCGCGGTCAAAATTGGCGAAGCCCTGGATGCTCAGAATCCCTTCTTGCTGGAAAGCCGCTTTAGCCACAGTTCGCTTCAGGATTTTTACCAAAACCTCCGCAGCGTGGAGTTGACTTATTTTGCAGGCAGCGCTAGCCGCCCCGGCCGCCACAGCCTCAGCCGCTATGTCGCCAGCATTGATCCCAGCCTGGATACTCAGGTGCGGCAATATTTGCTGGCTGCGGAATCCGCAGTCAAGGCCATTCCGGGCCCCATCGAGACGACTCTCTGTGACCCGGCTGCAAAGCCCCGGATCGCGGCGGCGCGAGATTCGCTGCTGACGCTGCGAGGCGTGTTCGAGCAGTGGATTATGCCGCTGGTGCAGGAGTGATTTGAGCAATGGCTCGTTTGATGGCTCGTATCGCTGGGTTGCGTCGCGCCAGGGGGCGATTTGGGGCGATCGCCCTCCTTTCTGTCATGGCAGGCATACTGGCCTCGCTGCTGCTGCATGGCGCTGGCTGGGCCCAGTCGCCGCTGCTGCTGGCGGGGGGCGACACCACGGTTCAAAACCGCACCTCCCAGGGCTATTCTCAGCCTGCGCCCAACCTCAGCCGCGAGTGGCTGGCGCTGCATCAGGTGGGCGATCGCCATTTTGAGGCCGCCTTTGTCACGCCGCCCGCCCCGGTCAATAGCGGGCTGGGGCCGTTGTTTAACAACACGTCCTGCGCCGGATGCCACATTCGAGATGGGCGAGGAATGCCTATTCCCGGACAGCTTTTGCTGCGGGTCAGCCTGCCTCGCCAGGGATTGCCCAATTCGCCGGCCCCTGTGCTGCCTGCCCCGACCGAGGCTGCGCCGGTGCTGCAAGCCAACGCCCATCTGGAGGCTTCCGTCAGCTTGGGCAACGCGCCGCCTGTTCCGGGCATTGGTACGCAGATTCAGGATCAGGCAGTGTATGGTTACGTGCCCGAAGCGCGGGTCAAGCTGCGTTGGCAGGAGCAACCCGGAACCTATGCCGACGGAACGCCCTACTCGTTGCGATCGCCCCAGTTTGAGATCACGCTACCCAGCGGCGATCCCCTGCCGTCGCACATCCTCGTGTCGCCCCGCATCCCGTCGCCCGTATTTGGCACAGGCTTGCTAGAAGCCGTTCCCGAAGCGGAAATTCTGGCGCTAGCCGATCCCGACGACAGGGATGGGGACGGCATTTCGGGTCGTCCGAATGCTGTTTGGGATGTGGAACAACACGCTGAGGTGCTGGGACGCTTTGGCTGGAAAGCCAATAATCCCACGCTGCTTCAGCAAGGGGCTTCTGCCTATATCAACGATATGGGCGTGACCAATCCCCTGTTTCCAGAACCCGACGGCTCCTACGAAATTGATGCCCACACGCTGAAGACCAATACGGTCTACGTGCAAACGCTGGCAGTGCCCGCACCCACGCAGCGACAAGATCCCCAGGTGCTGCATGGAGAGCGCCTATTTAATGCAGCCAATTGTGCGGGCTGCCATGTGCCAACGCTGCACACCGGGACGCACCAAGTTCCGGCGCTGGCAAACCAGACCATCCATCCCTATACCGATCTGTTGCTGCATGATCTGGGCGAAGGGCTGGCCGACCATCGTCCCGATTTTCGGGCCACGGGGCAGGAGTGGCGCACGCCGCCCTTGTGGGGTCTTGGGCTGGTGCAAACAGTTTTGCCCTATTCTGGCTATTTGCACGATGGTCGCGCCCGCACGCTAGCAGAAGCCATCCTGTGGCATGGGGGCGAGGCAGCATCCGCTCGTGAGGCATTTAGAACTATGCCAGAGGGCGATCGCGCTGCACTATTAAAGTTCCTCAATTCGCGCTAAGGCCGTTAAACTACTGGTACGGGAATGTTTGTGCGGGAATCTCTTTACGAGAATCTTTTTACGAGAATGCCCGCCTGTCACCAGCCTGGGTTTAGGCCTAGTCTTGGAATCTAGCAAAGAAATTTGGCAAAGAACTTTGGCGATTGAGGGAGGAAGTTGGCGTGAGTGAAGCCTCAAGTCAGGCATCAGGTCAGGCATCAGGTCAGACACTGGTGCAGGTTTTGATCGTAGAAGATGATCCCATGATGCAACTGGGGCTGGAACAGTCTTTGAGCAACCAGCCAGGCATCCAGGTCGTAGGGCGAGCGGATGATGGCTACTTTGCGGTAGAGGAGGCGCTAAAACTTAAGCCTGACATTGTGGTGATGGACATCGGACTGCCCCGTCTGGACGGCATCGCCGCGACGCAAAAGATTAAGGAATCTCTGCCCGACGTGCGGATTGTCATGCTTACGTCGCACACTAGCGAAAACGAGGTAATCGCGGCGCTGTCGGCCGGAGCCGATGCCTACTGCGTCAAAGGAACGACCGTCGAGCGACTGCTGGCGGCCATCGAGGCTGCGCGGGAAGGAGCCAGCTATCTCGACCCACTGGTGGCCCGACTGGTGATGGATCATCTCAAATCGCCCACCAGTGCCGCAGATGCGATCGCCGTTGGTCAGCTCTCTCAGCGCGAGCTAGAAGTTCTAAAGCTGATGGTCGAAGGGCGGAGCAATCCTGAAATCGCCACTGCGCTATACCTTAGCCCCAACACAGTGAAAACCCATGTACGCGGCATTATGAACAAACTGGCGGTGGATGATCGCGTGCAGGCTGCGGTTGTGGCCCTTAGGGCCGGCCTGGTGTAGCAAATTTGATACTTAAGATTTCTGAAATCACTCGATTGCAGGATGTCACCTCATGATACTAATATCCAATATCCTGATACTTGCTCTTGAGAGCAAATACCTCCGGAGAATGAGGGCCAATTTTTGTCTGGCTGGCTAGAATCATCGGTATGCACACCTCGTAATCTGCTTGTACAAAGCGACTTCGTACTCTGTGACCGATGAATGTGTTTGGGTTTAACTAGATGATTGGGGTCGCACTTGAGATTCTACCGAGTCACTTTAAGCACACTTATCTGAGGATATTGCTGAGAAACTTGTGACACTAAAGCGGGTTTTTTGGAACTGTCTGAGGATTAAAGGCTGTCTGCTTAAGTGTTGGTTACAACGTTGGCTACAACGGTCTAACTGCAATGGTTTAACTGCAACTGTTTGGCTATAGCAGTGGGCACGGTGCGATCGCCCTTCTCTATCTTCCCCTCTGTGGTCTTTGTCGATGCCTGTGATTTTGGCAGGCAACGTGCTTTGGTTCCTGGAGCGCATTGGCAAAGGCAAGCGTACTCTCACCTGTCTCTCTCTTAGCGAGACTGCACTCTTCCGACATATCTTCTAGGCTCTCTCAGGAGAGTTGTCCACAACCCTTAGTTTTGCGTGATTGGGCTGAGCCTTATGACAACCACACTCGACGAAATCTACAAGTTCTTCAAGAATCCGCCACCGTTCTACCTGAACAAGGAATTGGCGGTGTGCTACGTGCTGTCTGTGCTGCTCAAGCAGGACTCCTACGGCACAGAGCTAATCAGCCTGCTAGAGACGGAATATCCCGCCTATCGACTGTCGGATACAGTCCTCTACAGCGCCCTCAAGTTTCTGGAAGATGGAGCCGCTGTGGTCGGCTACTGGAAAAAGGTAGAAGGTCGGGGTCGCCCTCGCCGGATGTATCAGATTACTCCAGAATGGCGCGATCGCGCTGAGGAACTGTCCCGCCTGTGGGAAAGCTACACCCAGAACAACGCCACTGTTCCCGTGGGCGTATCCGACTAATTCAGCAGAGCATCCCGTCGCTGTGTAGGG
Organism: Thermoleptolyngbya sp. M55_K2018_002; assembly: GCF_015295965.1. Taxonomy (NCBI): domain Bacteria; kingdom Bacillati; phylum Cyanobacteriota; class Cyanophyceae; order Oculatellales; family Oculatellaceae; genus Thermoleptolyngbya; species Thermoleptolyngbya sp. M55_K2018_002. Next base: position 4,701 of record NZ_DVEA01000089.1, on the reverse strand, counting down.
GTCTGATGGGTTGATTGATGATGAATTAATTGATCTCGTTCAGCTTGTGCCTTAGTTAGGCAATCATCATTACCCCTGCGGTTTTTACTTGAGATCTCTTACGCATTCCGCCTGGTTGCGAGAATGATTGCAGAGTGGCTGCACAGACGGCTACTCTGCATTTTGCATTTGTTTTGACTCTTAGCCATGTCAACCCGACTGCGAGCTGCGGCCAGATCACCCATCGAGGCACAATCTTTCGTACATTAAAGGGGGTGGATCTAATCCCCACAGCAATGTCCCTAGAGAGAGAACCTGGCTAAGGTGTATGGAACTTCCAGTCTTGTCGTCTACTGCGCTGCTGACCCTGCTACTGGCAATTGGCTTATTTTTCTTTATTCGGGCTTCTACCAAAGATCGAATTGAGGTGGCAAGGCTCGTGGGCGATCGCCCAGAGGAAGACCTACTCGAAGCCATCCAGCAATACTTCACCCAGCGGGCCTATCGCATTGCTACCGTAGATGCTGCCCAGAACCAAGTGACCTATGAGGGGCTGGTTCGCGCCAGCACATTTCTCGCCATTTTCCTCTCGGCGCTTGCGGCTGTAGGGCTGCTGTGCCTGTCCCTCGTCCTCTCGTTTCTGTTTCCTACGGTCGGCAACCTGTTTTTAGGATTGGTGCTGCTGGCTCCACTTGCTGGGGTATTCTACTGGAAAAAGTCCACCCGGTCTGAGCAAGTATCCCTGAGAATTACTGAGCCGGGCCCGGAGGTCGATCTCGAAATTCGTGGGCCGCTGCTGGTGGTGACTGGGCATCGTGACGAACTGGCTGAATTTCAGCAAGCCCTGCGGCTGATGCCACTGAGCGAATAGCTCAAGCGAATCCCTCATCCAAACCGAGTTGGGATCAGCATTTACAGTTAAGCGTCTGTAGATTTAAGCGTCTGTGATTTAAGCGTCTGTAGATTTAAGTGTCTGTATTTAAGCGTCTATGATTTGGCCGCCCACCTACTGCCAATACTCATCTGCCAATACTCATTAAGTTTTTGTTGAGTCTCCGTCCCCCCGAACCTCCTCTCCCCCAGCCGCGTTCTGTGAACCTTTCGTCGCTGACTCAACGCCTCCACCAACTGCCCAGCGTATTTCGGGAAGCCCTCTTTCCCTCAGACCTTGGCGATGAAGATCCCGCCTATCTGGAGTGGCAGCAGGGCTTTATGCGGCGACGGCTGAGTTTGTCGCTGCGAATTGGGATTCTGGCTTATCTCACGTTTATTCTGCTGCGGGTGCTTTTGGTTTTGGTCAATCGCAGCACGGTTCCCCCAAGCTGGTTTGCGATGGCGGGTGCATCCTTATTAGGGCTGGTGCTGTGCCTGATTCTCCATCGGGGCAAGATCGGGCGGCGCTATCCGGCGCTGATTTTTTTGGGCTGTTCCTGGTCGATTACGCTGATCGAGCAGATTTGGGCAACGCTGCGAGGCGTGGCGTTTCCCGGCGTATTTGCCTGGACGCTGGTGTTTTTGGTGCAGGCGACGCTGTTGCCTGTGCGCTGGCCGCTACATTTGGTGGCTCAGGTCGGCTTGCTGGGCTATTACCTGATTGTGAATTCGCTGCTGGGGCTGAATGAGGCTGCGGGGTCGAGGTGGGACGCTACGCTGTGGCTCTATTTGCTCTGGTTTTGCGGGATTTGTAACCTGTCGGTGTTTCTCTATGAGCAGTTGCAGCGAGCGGAGTTTCGGGCGCGGCGGGCGCTGGAGGCAGAGCAAGAAAAGTCGGAGCGATTGCTGCTGAATATTTTGCCGGAGTCGGTCGCGCGGCAGTTGAAACAAGACCAGCGCACGATCGCCGAGCATTTTCCCGAAGTGACGGTGCTGTTTGCCGATATTGTCGGGTTTACGGAACTGTCGGCGGGCGTGCCGCCGGAGGAGATGGTGTGGCTGCTGAATCAGGTGTTTTCCAAATTTGACCTGCTGGCAGAGCAGCATGGGCTGGAGAAAATCAAAACCATTGGTGATTCTTATATGGTGGTTGGCGGGCTGCCCGTAGAGCGGGCCGACCATCTGGAGGCGATCGCCAATATGGCGCTGGACATGCAGCGGGCGATCGCCCAGTTCAAAACGCCAAACAACACGCCGTTTAACATGCGGATTGGCATTAACACGGGCCCCGTCGTGGCGGGCGTAATTGGCGTGAAGAAATTTATCTACGATCTCTGGGGCGACACGGTAAACACCGCCAGCCGCATGGAGTCGCAGGGACTTCCGGGCATGATCCAGGTGACGGAGGCGGTGTATGTCCGGCTGTGCGATCGCTACGAATTCAAAGAACGCGGCACGATTTACGTGAAGGGCAAAGGGCAAATGAAAACCTACCTGCTCCTGCGCCGCGCCGATTAACATCGATTCTGGATTTTAGATTGGTGATTTCAGAAATCCAAAAGCCAAAATCGCCAATCCAAAATCTAAGACCGCTCTCATCGCAATTCATGCAGCACCCGCAGCAGCAGCGCCGTTTCCTCCTCTGGGGCACGAGACACCAGCCTGCGGCGCGAATAGAGGAAAAAATAAGCCAGCAGGATGGCGATTACTACTAGCACCCCCCAAATGCCAGGGCGATAGCTTGGATCGGCCAGGCTGGCCACCAGCGCCACAATGGAGAGAATCAGCCCTACCCACGCGCCTGCGGACCCCAGGGGGCTGAGGTAGGGACGGTAGAGTTCTGGGCGATCGCGCTTGAGCTTGAGGTAGCTGGCGAACACCAGAATGTAAGACAGCACCGCGCCAAAGACGACCATATTCAATAGTGCTGGGCCGATGGCCTGACCCGCCACTTCAATCAGCCCGATGCAGAGTAGCCCCACTGCCGCCCCCACCAGCAGGGCGATCGCCGGGGTCCGATATTGGCTAGTGACAGAAATCCAGCGCGGCAGATAGCCCGCCCGCGACAGGGCAAACAGAGAGCGGCTGTAGGCGTAGATGACGGCGTGGAAACTGGCAATTAGCCCCGTCAGCGCCAGAAATGTGAGCGTGCGCGTGGCCACCGTGCCTTTGCCAAACACGGCCCGCAGTCCGTCGGCCAGGGGGGCCGTAGTGCGGGCGATCGCCGCTGCGCCGACAAAGGTTTCGTTGGTATCTGCCGTCACCAGGGTCGCGGGCACGCCAGAATTCAGCACCAGCGTCAGCAGCGAAAAGACCAGCAGCGTCGCAATGCCCCACAGCAGGGCGCGGGGAATGTCGCGGCGAGAGTCGGTCGCTTCCTCCGCCGACAGGGGCAACTGCTCGATCGCCAAAAAGAACCAGATGGCGTAGGGAATTGCGCCAAAAATGCCGCCGACCCCGTTGGGCAACCAGGCGGGATTTCCCTCGGTAGGAGCAATATTGAGCAGCAGCCCCGGCTGAAACTTGCCGCTCAGCACTGCTCCCAGGTAGAAATCTACCAGCACCGCCAGGGCAATGACCGTGAACACCAGCCCCACCTTCAGGCTGGGTTCAACGCCCAGAATATTGATGCCGACAAAGATGGCGTAAAACAGCAGCCACCAGATGGGCGGCGGCACGGCGGGAAACAGGCTGTTTAAATACGCGCCGATGAAAAATGCAATCAGCGCTGGCGTAATCAGGTACTCGATCAAATCGGTGATGCCCGACAAAAAGCCGCCCAGCGGCCCAAAGGCATGGCGCACAAAGGAATAGAAACCGCCTGCGTGGGGCAGCGCCGCAGATAGCTCCGAAATCGTGTAGACCAGGCAGATATAGAGGACGGCCGTGAGCAGGGTGGCGATCGCCATGCCGCCAAAGCCGCCAGCCGCCAGCCCAAAATTCCATCCCGAAAAATTGCCCGAAATGACCGCGCCCACCCCCAGCGCCCACAGCAGCCCCCAGCCCACGCTGCGGTGGAGCTGTCGCTTCTGAAAATAGGCCGCCTCGACGGGTTCATAACTCACCCAGGCATCCAGCGCGCCCTCGTCTGCGGGATGTCCTGGATTTCGATCGGTTGGAATTTGACCTGCCATCCCTGCCTCACAAAACGTGTCCACAGCGATTTAATACCACACAAGCAGGGACGGCGCGAGTTCGTAGCGATCTTGCATCGCATTCCGACTTGCGCCGCATTCCGAAAAGGTAAGGTCGGTGCAACGGCACTCTTGCAGCAAAAGGATTTCCTGGAATTCTTCAGCACTGGAATTCTTTAATAATTTAGGCGATCGCCCCAGAGAAATCGGCGCTATGCTTTGGAGTTGTGAATTTGCAAGCAGGCAGGGCAATGGTGAGGAGTGATTCGGCAATGAGCAATTCGGCGAACAACGTTGCTTCAGACAGGGGTTCTCTGCACAGCATAGTTCAAGGCACAGTTCAAGGCACGGTTCAAGGCACAGTTCAGCATGGATTTCGACCAGGGCGCGTTGCCTGGGCGATCGCGGGCTGCATGGGACTGCTGATGGCAAGCTGCGGCAGAGGCTCTGCGCCTGAGGCAGCCAACCCAGACCCCGCAGCAGACCTCGTTGCCGAATCGCCCATCGCCGAGGGTTCCGCAGACACAACACCCACGGCAACCCCATCTGAAATGTTTGCCTCGCCCACTGTGCCCGTCGCCCCCAGCGCCGCTGCCACCAGACCCCTACCGCCGGGACAACTAGCCACCGGGCTGATTTCCTCGACCACTGTGCCCAGCCGCCTGCCCCAGGTGAGCGCGGGTCGTAGCGACCCGTTTGCGTCGCTGGGCGAAAC
>NZ_DVEA01000031.1:0-12244 GCF_015295965.1 Thermoleptolyngbya sp. M55_K2018_002 | reverse complement strand
TTGCTTCGCTTTCACTCCGCTTCGGCTGTCCTCCCGACCGCTTTACTAATGTAGCTCCCTATTCCCCGCTTTGTCAACTGCTTTTTTGAAAAAACTTTGACGACTCCCTGCAAAGTACGCCAGAACAAGGCTTGAAGTCTGGCTCAGGTTTTCGAGCGGGGTGTTGCGGGTGATGCTTTTGATACGCAAAGCGGCTGGATACTCCCAGGGTTGATCTGAGCATCTAGCCGCTTCAAGCTTTAGTCTGAGTGATATCTGCTGGTATCCGGGTGTTCTAGTGGTGTAGCTTTAGAGCAGGCTATTTAACCGTTGCACTTGAGTATCCGTCTTCCGCTGCTTGATGTAGCGATAGGTTTCTGCAAGTTCCAGAGCGAACTGATCCTCGATGGCTTCGGCGGCCTGACGATTTGGGTAGGCGATAAAGATTGCGGCTCCTCGTTCTGACTGGAAGAGTGTGGTTGACAACTCTTGAAGAAGAGGCTCGTCGAAGGCTAAGCAGCCAATCCCCATTGATTCGGCCTCTAAGACTCTCATTTTGGCTTTGTGTCGAATAAAGGCTCGAACTGGGTACGAATCGCTAGCAAGTTCCATAGGGCGTGAGGAGGGTCTGTGAAAATGGCTGTCGCGTTAGGATGCAGATGCTTCAGCTTGAGAGCTAGATTTTCCATCGCCTCGGAATGAGTAGAGAATTCGTAGGAGAAAATAGCGCTTTAAGCTGCTGCAATACCATAGCTTAAGAGAAGCTTAAGAAGCGACTAGGATAACAGCTAGATTGCCCAGTGTGTAGATGGCGATCGCATTCAGACACAAAAATTAATAGTTGTGTCTTGTATTAGTCTTTACAAAAAATTTGCTCTTATGCTGTCCCTCTCTCATGTCTGGCTCTGTTTTTAGAGCAAGGTCAAGCCTCAACCCCAGCTTTACCAAGCTTTATCTACGGCCTTAAGTTCTCCACTTGAGGCACAGCCAATTATTCAACAGCCACATGTAGTTTGCGCGCATGATCGCAAAAAACTGGTAGGTCACGAAGACCTACCAGCGAGTTCAAGCTTTAGGAGTGCCCCTAGAGCAGGTGGCTAGCTCACATGCTCTGGGGAAATGGTACGAACCAGTCGTCGCATTAGACCTCTTTATAGACTTGCAGCAGCGTGCCAGAGATGTAGCCGTAGCCCAGGATGAACTGGCTGCATTCGTGTTCGGCAGGGCCAATTTCGGCTGTGGCGGAAACCACATACAAACCGGGGGTGAGTCCTGCTTTTTTGGGCACTTCAGACAGCTTCACTTCGTACTCGTAGACATCCTTCTGGGTTGTAATTGCCGCTAGGAGGTCAATTTCCGTAGCCTTCCGGCCTTGGCCTTCAAAGTGGAAGTTCATCGAGATTTGGGTGCCCAGGCACATCAGCAGCGATGATAGGGGGGTTCGGTTGAACACGATTTTCACGCTTGAAACGAACTCTTCATCAGCCGCGATGATGTAAGGAGACTGTCCAGGAGCAACGTAGGTGGGGGGCACAGGCAGATCGGCCGTCCCTTCTACACGCAGCTCAGACAGTTCAAACATCACCGGGCCCAGAATGCTACGGGAGTAGGTTTCTGTTTCTGCGTATTGGGGAGGTTGGGCCCCGACCGGAGGCGCAACAGCCGCAGCAGCTTCAGCACGCATTGCTTTGGAGGGAGAACAAACAGTAGCCATAATTAAAGTTCCTCAACAGGTTGATAGTGTATGGTTGAAAGCCTTGGCAGATAAACGTTCTGACGTTTTTTCCTTGGCTTGCTCAACTGAAACCAATATGGCACTGACGGTTGGGCGATACATTCCCCTGGCAAGGTACTGTTTTGGGTGTGCAGTTTGGAGTGCAGTTTTAGGCGTGTAATTTTGAACGAGATTTCGTGAGCTTTCGAGAGGTTTTGAGGGGGCTACTGTTTTCAATCCAGCCGAAATCGGCTAATTATTAACGAGTGTTGATCTGCGTTGACGAAGGTCAACGAGCGTGGATCAGCTTGCAGTCTGTCCCAGATTGAACTGTGATTAGCTTTAAAACTTCTAACTCTGTGGCGGCGATCGCCAGCCTTTTTCTCTCTCTGCCTGTTGCTGGTTTGGTCAACCCCCCTCTGGCCATCGCCCAGATTGAAAATTCTGGTACTACGGCTCAACAACTGACTCCTCAGCAGCGACTAGAGCAAAGTCGGCGGGTCAACGAGCTATTGCGGCAGGGGCGCGACCTGATGCGATCGCGCAATTTTAGCGAGGCGATCGCCGTCTACGAGCAGGCCGCAGCACTAGAGCCAGACAACGCCCGCATCCACTCTGCTATTGGCTTCGCCCATGCCCAGGAGCGTAACTATGCGGCAGCCGTGTCGGCCTATCGTCGGGCAATTGAGCTAGATGGCAACAACGCCAACTTTCACTACGCGCTTGGCTTTTGTCTGGCCAATCTGGGGGACAACGCGGGGGCGGCTGAATCCTATCGTCGAGCCGTCGCGCTGGATTCTACTAACCTAGACGCGAATTTGGGTCTGGGCGTGGTTTTAACTCGCCTGCAAGACTATGACGGAGCGCTAGCCGCCTATCGACGAGCCGCCACGCTGCGCGGCGCAAACAGTGCCCGCATTTATGAATCGATGGGTGAGGTACTGCTGCTGGCTGCCCGCTATCGAGATGCCGCAGAGATGCTGCAACAAGCCGCCGATTTGGCTCCCAGGCGGGCTGAGGTGCAAGCCAATTTGGGGGTGGCACTGGTTAACTCAGGACGGGTGCAGGATGGGCTGAATGCACTGCGTCGAGCCGCTGAGCTAGAACCTCGAAATGCTGATATTTACCTGCAAATCGGGGACTTGTATCGCGCCCAGGGCAATATGCAAGAGGCGATCGCCTTTTATCAGCGGGCAACTTTTGCCGAGCCAGATTCAGTCGATGCCCATTCGACCCTGGGCAACTTGCTGTTGGAACAGGGGAATTATCTCCAAGCGATCATTACATTTCGGCGGCTAACAGAACTGGAGCCAGAAAGTGGAGATGCGTTTTATAGGCTTGGCGTGGCGCTAAAGGAGCGCGATCGCCGGAACGAGGCCCTTGCCGCTTTTCGTAGCGCCCTCCAGCTTTATGAGCAGCAGGGCAACGCAGAGGGCGTGGCACAAGCCGAATCTATGATCAAAAAGCTGGATTGACGCGGCGCAACGTTTTTAGTCTAAAACTCAGTCGAGTTGTCGAGCCAGACCTCCCTCTCATTGCCCTGATCACGCAACAAATTAAACCTCTAATCAGAAAGGGTGGGACGCATTGCGCCTCACCCTTTTTAACTTGCTAAGCTTAACTCGCTAAGCTTTGGACTTATCCAAGACGATGGACTGAACACCTTTGCAGATGGATACCCAGTTTTGCCTCAAGACACCGCGCCCGATAGCACGGTCTGATCAAACGCTTCCCGATTCGGGAATACTTCAAACACCTGATCCATACTGGTCAGCTCAAACAAAATCTTAACTTGTTCGCCAATCGAGCAGAAAGACAGCCGCTTACCAGCAGCCCGCACCTTTTTGTGGGCGCTTGCCAAAGCACCCAGCCCGGAACTATCCATAAACGTCACTTTCTCTAAGTCCACCAAAATGACAGAAGCGCTGGTTTCCAGAGCCTCACCAATTTGCTGATGGAAGGCATCTACCTGAGTGCCATCTAGAATGCCAGAAAGCTCAATAACTTTAATCATGTTTCCAGTTTGACAAAGGTTTAAGGATTGAGGCGTGCGGCTGCCAGGATGTTAACCAAAATGCACGTAGCCCCTGCACGTTCTATGAAGATGCAGAGCCAGGACATTAAATTTTGGTGAACCCACGCTGCAACCCCAGCATATGCAATGGGTGAGAGCGCAGACCCATACGGAGAATACGGATCTGTGGCTGCGCGGCTTATTAAGCACTCCTCTAAACTGGCATAGCTGTGAACGAATTGCCACTAAGTTAGATACAGTCCCCTACGTGTTGCTACCAAAATGATTTTTTCGTGACGGTCAAATGCTTGATGGACAAGGCGATCGCTAAAATTAAAGAGTTGGTGAATAGACCTTCAAATTTATGATGTTCAAGGACACGGTGTGGACGATTGACGCAGGTTGGAAGCGGTGGCTCAGGGCGATCGCCCTGCTTTTTCTGGTCGGCTTGTTAACCGGGTGCAGCGCAACGGCTGCCTCTGGCCCAGAGTCTTCCGGCGTACACACCACCACCCGTCAGGACTCCTCTTATCTCCCATCATCCCCCTCTAGCTCCTTTGGAACATCCACACCGCTCCCGGTAGAAGTCGCAGCCCGCATCAAGACCACGCTAGCGGAAAAGACGGGTCTTTCGACAGCGCAAATGACGCTGAGCAACGTCAGCCCCCAAACCTGGAATAATGCCTGCCTGGGTGCCGCAGAGCCTGACGAGGCTTGTGCTGAGGTCATGACTCCTGGCTATAGGGTCACAGTTTCCACACCTCAAGGAAAATACCAAGTCCACACCGATCAATCTGGCAGCAGGGTGCGGGTTGAATGAAGTTGAATGAAGCTGCGCTGGGAGATAGGCAGAGCAGAGATATATAGAGATACTTATAGCAAAGCGCATGAGCCAAACACAGCCCATGTACTTTGCTATGGATCTATTTTGCTGGAGCCTCTTCAGGGCGTGATAGGCTGCCCGCCGTTGGACGGTGCAACAGGAACCACGTCGGGAACGGGAACGGCCGTCGTCCTCGGAGGCACAGCACTCGGATCGGCAATGTCGGGAATGTCAATGACTGGACGATCCAGCGCGATCATCAGTTGAGAATCGGACTGGGAAATCACGTTGACATGCGGGGAAAGGTAGCTCGGAGCCACCACCGTCGTCACTGCGCCTGCAAACAGCGCTGCTGCCGCCGCCACGCCGCCCCAGGCCACAGTACGCTTTGGCTTGCGCTCCAGCCGCTTCATCACCTGGCTGACCGTCTGTTCGACGGGGCGCTCGGCAGGAACGGGGAGGGTGCGTAGCCCATGCAACCCTTGACGCAGCTTGAGGAGGCGAGCATAAAGCTGTTGTGCAGAAGCGTCGCTGGCAAGCCATGCCTCAATCTGGCGGCGATCGCTCGCAGAGACTTCGCCATCTAGATAGGCGCTCAATAACTCAAAGCGATCGCGCTTCAAATGGTCAATCGGCTCTACAGGTGAACGATGCGCCCATTCTGGGGGCAGACCGCTCCCAGAGGCAGGGCGAGAGGCACGCTGCCGGGGAGTTTTACCGTCGTTAATATCAGGCATCATGGTCAAATCAATCAAGGACTCAGAATCGAGAGCAAACCGCTAAACCGATGAGTCAATGCACAGGGCTAGTGTGCAAAGGTTATGCACAATCGCGAGAGGATGGAGTTCCAACGTTGAGTTCAAACCTTGCTCAGATCATACGGGGAATCATAAGGGAAATATAGTAAAACCAGCCTCAGCCTCTAGTTGCACACACTACATGCCGAACCAGAATTCCGACGCGATCGCCCATTGTTTTCCCTCAATCCTCCACAACACGGGTGGAGAGATATCCCTTAGCTGTCCAGATAGGTCTGGAGCTGATACTGAAGCCGCTGACGCGCTCTGGCAATTCTAGACTTCACCGTGCCCAGAGACACACCCGTAATTTCAGCGATTTCTTCGTAGGCCATGCCTTCAATTTCCCGCAGCACGATTGTGGTGCGGAAGACTTCTGGCAAATCGGCGATCGCCGCCCGCAATTGGTCATAGAACTCGCGTGTAACCAAATCTTCGGAGGGCCCTGGCCCGTCCGACGCAAGCTCCCAATCCATCTCGCCATCGTCTAGCGTGCGCGGTGCGTCCAGCGAGAGAGGGCTATCGACCCGCTTCCGCTTCCGCAGTTCGTCATAAAACAGGTTGGTGGCAATTCGGCTGAGCCAGCCCCGAAACTTTTCTGGCTCTTGCAACCGACTAACATTGCGATAGACCCGAATCCACACCTCCTGCGCCAGATCGGCCCGGTCTGACCAGTCGGGCGCAAGGTGATACAACACCTTGTCCACATGAGACTGATAGCGCCGAATTAATTCCGCAAATGCTGTCTTGCTTGGCCGTAGCCCCGCCTGACATTGCAGAATCAAATCGTAGTTCGACAGAGACTCTGCCGGAACCTTGGCCTGGGGCGCAGATGCCCCAACGGCAGACCAGGACGCAGACATAGACTCGCTCATGGGCAACGCTTGGCTTTGGGAGATGACACTTCTAGATGACGCTTGCATATCGGTGATGTTCCTACCGGAGTTGCAAAAGTTGCTTTGGCTTGGGTCAGGAGTGCAGGGTTCCACAGGCAAAGCGGTGTAAAGGGCAGCGATCGCACTGGCTCCAAAGTCCTTGTATAGCAACGACTGTCGCCTTCGCAGCCTAAATCTACCGCGATCGCCCCTGGCACAATTGGCCAGATGGACGGATTTTCAATCTGCACACCTCTGGGGCCCAATTCGCATTTCTTTTTCATCCGCACCGCTGTTTGTCAAAACCGGATCATTTTAGAGAGAACGGCTTCTCTCCATTCCGCCAAACAACACCCCCCTGGAAATCGCCCCACGCCCGATAAATCGTTGAATTGGCAATCCAAAATCCAAAATCCAAAAGTCAAAATCACCCCCAGTCCCTTCATTTCAAAGGTCCAGCTTCAGGGTTGGAGATTTTTCCTTGGGCATCGGCAACCATAGGACAGCGCCCCCTGCTGTCCCAAGGTTTAGGCGGCATTCACTTCTCAGCAAAGATACCAACCATGTAGTATCAATTGCTGCGCGACAGCATGATAGAAACTTGCAGAGAGAATTTTCTATGTGTCGCCCATCTGACTCTTTTTAATAGCGCTAATAGCTCTAATAGCGTTAATAGCGGGGAATGGTGGGGTCAACGGCGATCGCATAGGCTTCGATTCCACCCGTTAGATTTTTGACATTCTGAAAGCCCTGCGACAGCAGCCAGCCGCACATCTGCGCCGACCGCATCCCGTGGTGACACATAACGATGGTTTCTGCCTCCGGATCTAAGCGGCTGTGGATATCGGTTGACCATTCGCCATACTGACTCAGCGGCAGGTTGATGAAGCCGTCTACCTGGGCGATCGCTAGTTCCTCCGGTTCGCGCACGTCCACCAGTTGCAGCGCCTCGCCCTGCGCCAGCCGTTCGGCAAGTTCCGTTGGGTGGATATGCGGCAGTTGAGACATCGAGTGCATCGTAGGATAAAGCAGTTTTGCAAAGGGGAATGACTGCATGATCCCACAAACACCGACCGACTCGCCGCTAGACAACCTGCACATTCGCCCTGCCACCGAGGCCGACGTACTTAGCATCTTGACAATCTATAACGACGCGATCCTGCACACGACTGCGGTTTACGACTACGAGCCACACACGCTGGAAATGCGCCAGTCCTGGTTTGCCGCCCGCCAGACAGAGGGCTATCCCATTCTCGTCGCCGTTAATGCCGCAGCCGCATCAGCCGCAACCGATGATGCCGCAACCGATGATGCCGAGATTCTGGGCTACGCTGCCCTCGGCCCCTTCCGCGCCTGGGCCGCCTATCGCTACACTGCCGAAAGCTCAGTCTACGTCGCAGCCCCCGCCCGCGGTCGCGGCATTGGTCAGCGCCTCCTTGCGCCCCTCATCGAAGCGGCCAAAGCTCGCAGCCTGCACACCCTGATTGCGGGAATTGATGCCGACAACACCGCCAGCCTGCGGCTGCACCAGCGCTTTGGCTATGCAGAAGTCGGGCATCTGCGACAGGTGGGCTACAAGTTCGACCGCTGGCTAGATTTGAAGTTTTTGCAGTTGTTGCTATGACTGGCGCTTCAACCCGGCATCACTTCAGTACGGCATCACTTCAGCCCGGTGTCCCTTACCCGGTGTCCCTTCAGCACAGCATCACTTCAACCCGGTGTCCCTTCAGCACGGCATCACTCTACCGCGCCCAGCATCCGCAGGGTGGCCCGCTGTGCGTCGGTGAGTCCTGTAACTTGGGCGATCGCCATTCCTTCGTAGGGTCGGGGCACGCGCAGCACCCAGGAAGCTTCGGGTTGCCGCAGGTGCGAGGCTGGCGAACAAGCGCTTGAGGACGTGCCTTTCCTGCAACACCCCTGATCCTCAAATCCCAACTCCCAGAGGCGGATTGTTTCATCCTGCCCGCAGCTTGCCAGGGTGTTGCCATCGGGGCTGTAGGCCAGGAAGCGCACCCAGCGGTGGTGTCCGTGGAGCGTGTGCAGGCAGGTGGCAGCACCAGAATCCCAGAGCTTGAGGGTGGTGTCGGTGCTACAACTGGCGAAGTGTTTGCCGCTGGGGTGAAAGGCAATCGCCAGCACGGGCCCCCGGTGCGCCTTGAGGGTGGCAACACAGACTCCATCCTGCACACACCAGAGCTTGATCACGCCGTCGGCGCTGCCGCTGGCCAGAAGTTGTCCATCGGGGCTGAGGGCGATCGCCCGAATCCAGCTCGTGTGCCCCGTCAGCGTTTGCAAACAGCTTCCATTCTCTAGATGCCACAGGCGCAAGGTCTGATCCTGGCTGCCGCTGGCTAGCAGGCGACCGTCGGCACTTAGCGCCAGACACCATACGCCGCCTTCGTGCCCGGCCAGCGTGCGACGACACAACCCTATTTGGGCATCCCAGAGCTTGATTGTGCCGTCAAGACTGCCGCTAAGCAGCGTTTCCCCAGTGGGGCTGTACAGCACCGACAGCACTGCGTCGCGGTGTCCCTCCAGGGTTTGCAGCAGGCGTTGCGTCTGAACATTCCACACCTTGATGCTGTGGTCTTCGCTGCCGCTGGCGAGGAGGGGCTGCTTTGGGTGAAACGCCACCGACCAAATCCAGCGCGTGTGGCCCTGCAAGCTGCCGAGGAGTTGTCCCGCCTGCCGATCCCACAACCGCAGGGTGCGATCTTGGCTGCCGCTGGCAAGAATGCGCCCATCAGGAGAAAACGCCACCGACCACACACCGTTGCTGTAGCCCTGGAGCGTCCGCAAACACAGACCCCGCCCGTCCCACAGGCGCACAGACTGGTCTTCGCTGCCGCTGGCGAGGATGCCGCTGTCTGGACTGAAGGCGATCGCCGCAATCCAGCTTCGATGCCCAGTCAGCACACGCCGACAATCGCCCTGACGATAGTCCCATAGGCGCAGACTGCCGTCATCGCTGCCGCTGGCGAGGGTGCGCCCGTCGGGGCTAAAGGCGATCGCCCGCACAGGCTGCCGGGAACCTTGCAGGGGGGGGTGCGCGGTCGGCATCACAGCCCTCGAAGATCCGGCCGATTCCACCGTCCACAAGCGCACTGTGCCGTCGTCATTGCCGCTGGCAAGGGTGTGGCCGTCGGGTGAAAACGCCACTGACCAGACCCAGGGTAGCGCCCCTGTCGCAGGGGGGTCTGGGTGTTTCAGGGTGGCAAGGCACGCACCGCTGCTGACATTCCACAGGCGTACCGTGCCGTCGTAGCTGGCGCTGGCCAGCAGAAAAGCGGGAGATTTGGATACAGACTTCGCAGTCGGCCCCTGCCGCAGCGGGGCAGGCGAAAAGGCAACGGAGCGAACTTCATGGGTATGGCCTGCCAGGGAATGCAGCAGGGTTCCCGATCGCACGTTCCACACGCGCACCCAGTGGTCTTCGCTGCCTGTCGCCAGGTATTGTCCATCCGGCGAAAACGCCACCGAAAAGACGCGATCGCTGTATCCTGGAAGCGTTTTCAGGCAGGCTCCGGTTTGCAAATCCCACAGGTGAACGCTGCGGTTGGCGCTGCTGGCGAGGGTGCGTCCGTCCGGCGAAAACGCCACCGACCAGACCCAGCCTTCATCAACCCGCAAGCTGAGCAGTTGCTTCCCGTCTGACACTTGCCAGAGGTGGATTTCGTGGTTTACATCGCCCGTAGCCAGCAGCTTGCCATCGGGACTGAAGGCGATCGCCAAAATTTGGCTAAAGGTTTCGGTAAAGCCCGATCGCACCAGATTCGCCCCAGTGAAATTCACTCGATGCAGATTCACACCGCGCAGATACGCATTCCACACAGCGAGTTCCGAAAAGTCCCAACCCGTCAGGTCTGTACCCAGTTGCACCAACAGGTTTAGCAGGGTTCCCGCTGTGTAGCCAGACTGAGCTTGAGACGTGCAGCGGAGGTGCTGGAGGTGCGATCGCACTCGTTCTTCTAGCTGGGTCTGGGTCTGGTTTTCCAGCAGGCGCTTCGCTAGGGGCGCAAGGATCATCCGAGTCTGCGTTTCGCGGATGTAATCCTTTGCCTGGGGCTGGAGGACTGCGTGGGTATGCAGCAGGTTGCTTGAAATCACAGAAGGGCCACTCGCACATTCAGCTTGAGCAGCACCAACGTGACCAATCTCCTGCTGAAGCCGTTCAATGAGTTGTTCCGTTACGTATTCCATCACGGCGGGCTGAAGCGTGAACCTTGCCTGCGATTTTTCAGTAAGACGCGGTGCGGTTTTCTCAATCAAACAGCGCCGCTCTAGGGAACAAATCGCCTCCAGCAGCGCCCCCAGCACCACAGGCGGCACCAGCCACGATCGCAGGTTGGAGAGGGTCACAGGCTTGCGGGCGATCGCCACCCAGTCCATCACCTGTCGCTCCAGCAGCGAGAGGCGGTTTACCTGCTGCGCTAATAGATCGCGGATATCGCCGAAGACCGAGGTTCCTGTTTCCAGACAGTCCAGAAAGTCTGTAAGCCGCCCGTCGAAGAGATCCTGAATCACCGAGGCAACCATTTGCAGCGCCAGAGGATTGCCCGCATAGTGGCTCACCAGTGTTTGCCACTCGGCATCCGTGCCGCTAAATTCGCCCTTCAGCGCAAAGAGTTCCTGCCCAATGTCTGGCGGCAGGCCCGACAGGCGCAGCGAGCGAATCGGGAGATGCGACCCTTCGCGCACCGCCAGGTTTCCCGGCTTTTCGCGGCTGGTGAGGAGGACGGTACTCTGGTGTTCTGCTTCGCCCAGAGCTTGCAGCAGTTGACCATAGCCCTCGTAGCCAGGTAAGTAGCCGCCGCCGCGATCGCCCTGTCGCATCACTGTTTCGGCATTGTCTAGAATAATCAGACAGCGGTGCTGCCGCAAATAGTCCAGCAGGCGGCGGATGCGCCCATCTAGCGAGTCGGGCAGGTCGGCATCCCGGCGATGAGAGAGAACCTGGATCAAATCTGCCAGCAGTTCAAGGACAGGTGGCGCGTTGCGGAGCGATCGCCAAATGGTGAACTGAAACGGCGCAAAACAGTCGCTCGGTTCGGCGATTTGTCGCGCCGAGAGCCGCTTCGCCAGCTTGACAGACAGCGTGGTCTTGCCGATACCGCCCATGCCCAAAATCAGGATCAGCCGACAGCGATCGCCCGTAATCCAGTCTTCAATTTGCTGCAACTCGGCATCGCGGCCATAGAAAGCAGGCAAATCCACCGCATCGCCCCAATCCGCAACGGGCGCAGGCGCGGGCACGGATGGAACGGCAGGGAGGGGAGGGGCGATCGCCACGCGGTTTTCCGGCAACATTGCCACAGGACTCGACGACAACAGAGCAGAATTTCGCAGCATTGCCCCCCGGTTTGGGCTGAGTTCGGCAGGCGGCTCCAGGGCGATCGCTGATTCTGCAACGGTGACTCTCATTCGGGGAGCCTGCCGCTTTAGCACGACCTGTAAATTGTGCTTGGTGACCTTTTCTTGAAACGCATCCGACAGCAGTTGCCAGAGTTGGGAACCCGTCTGCTTCACATAGCCCAACTCATAACCATAGCGGCGGGCAATGTCTAGATAAGATTGCTCGTCCCATGCCTGACAAAATACCGTGCGTTGCAGTTTGCTCAGGCGATTGTCCCGCAGGGCGAACTCAACTATGGCTAAGGCTTCTTCGGAGTTCATAACTGTTTACAAAAAAGACTCGAAACTGCCCATTTACCAGGGCGATCGCGCTCATTAACTCCTCCCACCGCGTATCAGCGATGCTAACGGTTTGGGCGATCGCCCTTTGTAGCCCAAGGCACATTCTGTTTGCCTCAGATCGAACCTTTTGCGAACCTTTCCCACACCTTTTAGAACCCTATTGTCGGCACGGCTTTGATAGGCTTTGGTCTAACTTCAAATTGCCCCATTCAGGATTTCTTTGGAATTTCTCGATCCTTTGCAATCTGGGGATTCAAAGTTTCGAGATGAGCGTTTTACCAGACAGGTTTCGTCATCAAGTTTTGTCGCTAAGGGAGCTGGCACTGTGAGCAAAGAGATGGGCAGGAA
>NZ_DVEA01000006.1:0-12254 GCF_015295965.1 Thermoleptolyngbya sp. M55_K2018_002 | reverse complement strand
GGAGCCAGTCGGGCAGCCCCGTCGGCCCCAGCAGCGGGCGCAGACCGTTCAGTTCCGCTAGAATTGCAGAGCCATTGTTAATCAAAATCGCCAGGATCGGATTGATCGCCAGAAACACCCCCGCCAGCACTGCCCCCACGTTGGGCAAGATCACCAGGGCAATGTTCTGGTTAACAATGTCCATCGCGTTGCGGGCAATAGCAATGGCAGTTTCTAGCTGAGTCAGGTTGTCCTCCATCAGCACCACGTCCGCCGTTTCCCGGGCGATGCCGCTGGCCCCCGCAAAGGAA
Organism: Thermoleptolyngbya sp. M55_K2018_002; assembly: GCF_015295965.1. Lineage (NCBI taxonomy): Bacteria > Bacillati > Cyanobacteriota > Cyanophyceae > Oculatellales > Oculatellaceae > Thermoleptolyngbya > Thermoleptolyngbya sp. M55_K2018_002. The sequence goes on along the minus strand of NZ_DVEA01000006.1, from coordinate 11,964 downwards.
ATCGAGATATCGGCGTAGGCCAGGGCAGCAGAGTCGTTGATGCCGTCGCCGCAGAAGGCCACGGTTTTGCCGCTGTTGTGGAGCGCCTTGACCACCTCCACCTTGCGCTCCGGAAACGACTCGGCGTAGACCCGCTCCGGGGGAATGCCCAAGCTATGGGACACCGCCCGCACCACCCGCGCCTCGTCGCCGCTCAGCACGTACACCTCAATGCCCTGGGCCTGGAGCGCCTGCACCACCGCTAGACTCTCCGCCCGAATCGGGTCGCTGTAGAGGATAACCCCGGCCAAGGCATCCCCCAGCGCCACGTACACCAGCGAGTGAGGGCCTGCCTCCAAATCGGGGTAGCGGTGGTGCAACTCGTCCAGCCGAATGCCCCGTTGGGCCATGAGTCGGTGGCTGCCCACCCAGACCTGCCGCCCGTCGATCTGGGCCTCCACCCCCAGGCCCACATGGTATTCCCACGCCCGGCAGGGCATCAAGGGAACTCCTTCGTCCTTGGCGTGGCGAATGATTGCCTCAGCCACCGGGTGGGTCAATCCCTGCTCGGCACTGGCGGCCAGGCTCAACACCTCGCGGCGGGAGAGTTCTGGCAGCAGCACGTGGATGTCGGTAACCCCGGCTCGGCCCTCGGTCAGGGTGCCGGTCTTGTCAAAGACGATGGCATCCACCTCGGCCAACTGCTCGATGGTGCGCCCGGTGCGGATCAGCACCCCGTTGCGGGCCGCATAGGTCAGCGCCGAGAGGATGGTGGTGGGCACCGAGATCCGAATGCCCGTCCCCACGTCCAGGGTCAAAATCGAAATGGCGCGGCTGACATCCCCGGTCGTCGTCCCCACCACCGCCGAGGCCAGCAGGGTCGGGGCCACCAGTTGATTGGCTACCTTGGTGGCGAAGTTGGACACCCGCGTATCGTACACTGGGGCTTCCTGCATCAGGCTGGCGATCACCCCTGCCCGCGTGTCTGCGCCAATGCGCTCCGCCTGGATGCACAAGTGCCCGTCCACCAGAATGGTGGAAGCAAAGACATCCTCCCCAACGCCGCGAGTAATGGGGATCGACTCGCCCGTGAGCTTGCACTGATCCACCAGGCCAGAGCCGCGCAGCACAGAGCCATCCACCGGAATCTGGTCGCCGGGGTAGACCACCACGCGATCGCCCACCACCACTTGGTCAATCGGAATCTTCACCTCCCGGCCATCCCGCTCGACGATGGCCTCGGTGCCCAGACAGCTCAGCAAGTCCAGAGAGGCCCGCTCGCTGCCCCGGGCGGTGATGTCGCGAATGGCCTCGCCCCCCTCCACCATGCCCAGCATCAGGGCCGGGGCAAAGAAGTTGCCCTCCAGAGTGTGCAGAGTAATCGCCAAGGCATCCAGCAGGTCGATGGCCAGCTCGCCATTTTTGAACAGGGCGGTCATGGCGCGATCATAGACCGGGCGCGTGCCCGCCAAAATAATACCGCCCACCACCAACCCAGGCAGGGGCAACCCCATCATGGCTCCAAACCCCAGCAGCAACCCCGTCACCGGCAGACCCAGCCGAGCTACTAGATCCACCCCCTGCGGTTCCGATGTCGAAGCTTTGCCGGTTGCCTGGACGACATCTTCTAGTAGATCAATCTGATGCGCCTGCTGAATGGCCCTGAAGAGGTGGCGCTCGGTTTCTTCCGTCGAGTCCGTTCCTTTGACGTACTCTACAATCAACGACTGGGCTAAAGGTTGACAGCGAACTGACTCCACGCCCTCAAGGCGCTCGACCAGGCAACATAGCACCTGACCATAGTCTTCATCCACCTTCAACAGCGGAATGCGTAGCCTAATCCGATGAGCCGTGCGGTGAACCACCTCATAGTGAACCAAAGACCTCAAGGGCCCCATCTGCAATTTCGAGGCTACCTCCCGGCTAGGTTCAGCATCTGCTTCACCACTTTCCTCAGAACCAGAAACGAACATTGCAGAACCGTCTGCCTCATTGGGCGATCGCCCCAAGGTACTACCAGAAACCATTGCTAAACTTTTCAGTGAGAACTTTGCGAATCCAAGAGCGACAAAGCCGACCCAAGCTAGCTATTCCGCCTCGACATTGATTGAACGGGGCGTAAAGGTTTCGGATTCTTTCTGGGCAACCTTCATGTCTCTGGCTTCGCGGGCTTCTGCCAGCAGATCGTTAAAGGACTCCTGGGCTTCTGCAATCCCTGACTGCACGTTGTCCACTAGGTCGATCCCCCAAACCAAGGCATCCTTGGTGGCTTGACGGGCTGAGGTCTTCACAGATTCGCCAAACTTGCTGAGCCGTTCATCCTCTTTCAAAGCATCGCCCAATACATCCACGAGTGGAGCCAGCAAAATCGCCCCTGCGCCAATCGCAACAGCCGTCACGGGTTCAAGACCGAGGAGCAACGATTCAAGTTCAAACATGGCAACAAAAGAAGGTAAATTTCGATAGAAGGTAAATTTCGATTACAAAGACTCTCGCGAACTGTCCGTAAATCATCCGAAAACCGATTTTTTTGAGCGATTACGGCAATTCATACACAGATTACACAATTCTCTTTTTGTTGCAAGTCTTGCACTTGACATTCTTAGCTACATTCTCAGCTACACAAGGTGCATCACTTCCGAAATAATTTGCCCAATGACTAGGAGCCATTGACCCTTGAGTAAGCCATTTGTGCCCTTGATTCGCATTCTGCGAGATCCGGATTTGCGGGCGACCGTGGTGCGGAGCCTGCCGCTGTTCTACCGGGAAGGCGCAAACCCCGACCTCGATCGCCCTCCGAATGTGCGGGCAGGCTCCAGCCTAAGTTGGTTTGGCGATCGCCTAGCGCTGGTGCAAGATGATGCCAACTTTCTAGTGCTGATTGACCCCCAGAGCTTTGCCGTCGAAGCCATTCCGCTGCCGCCTGGAGAAGGAGGTCTGCGCCAGTTTGACGATCAGCGCGGCAATAAACGGTTCAAGCTGGATCTGGAAGCCTGCACCACGGTTCCCACACCGGATGGAGAAATCTTCCTGGCGTTTGGCTCAGGCTCAACAGCCCGACGAGAACAGATCTTGATGGTGCCTGGGTCAGATCCCAATCGGTTTACGCTGCAACCTGCGGCGGCGCTTTATGCTCATCTGCGAGCCTGCACCGCGTTTTCTGGGAGCGAGCTAAATTTGGAAGGTGCAGTTTTTCAGGCAGATCACATTCGGCTATTCAACCGGGGCAACGGCGCACCCCGAAATACGCTGCAAGATACGCTGCTGCCCGTCAACGCGACAGGTGATTTGGACTGGGATGCGCTCGCATCTTATCTGGAGACTCCGGAGCATTGCTCGTCGCCTGCGTTGCAAAATATCTGCCAGTATGATTTGGGTCAGCTAGACGGGCTGGCGCTGACGTTTACGGATGCCACCGTTACGCCGAGGGGTATCTTATTTTCGGCCGCCGCCGAAGACTCGCCCGATGCTACTCGCGATGGCGTGGTCAGCGGTTCGGCAGTTGGGATTTTGGGCGATCGCCCCCGCTGGATTGAACTCCGCACGCCCGATGGAGCTTTGTTTTTAGGTAAGGTAGAAGGACTTTGCCCAATTCCAGACACCCATCGGCTATGGGTTGTTGTGGATGCTGATGATCCGACGTGGCCCTGTGAACTGTGCGAGGTTGAACTGGAGGGCGACTGGTAAACAGGCGGGCTTTGCTGACTTGAATGACCTGTATTTCTTGTTTTAGCCGTTGCACACCTAACCTGGTATTGCCTCAATGTGGCCCGACTGCACGGCTTCTACCAGCTTTTGGTAGTCCTGCTCTACTTGGTAGGCATAGGCCACGGCAAAATCCGTCACTGCCTGATCAAAGGCATTGCTTTCGCCCAGGTAGCCGCTAATCATGACCGGATCTCCGGTGCGGGCATGGGCCCGGGCCAGGGCAGCGCCACAGATTTCGGCATAGTCTTCCAGGCTGCGGGCCGACATTCCCTTGAGCTTGATGGCGGTTTTCATATCTTTCAGTTGTCGGAAGTAAAAGTCATGTCCTTCGACATTCGTCGTCCAGCCGAGGAAGAGATCGCTGGCCGCCTGCATCAGCCGCTGCCCGCTGACGATGCGCTGTCCTTCATGGGGATAGGGACTCTTGCCTGCGTAGGGTTCTAGCACCGAGGGACGGGCTTCTTTGTATTGCAGCAGCAGCGGATCGTCATGGTCGTCTAGCAGCAGCGCCACGCCGCAATGCGTCCCCACGCTGCCCACGCCCACCACTTTCAGAGCCACATCGACCAGGCGATAGCGATCGAGTAGGAACTGGCGATCGACCTGAAGCGTATCCCGGTATTGCTCAAACAAAAGGCTGATTTGCTCAAAATATTCGGCTTGATTGGGCAGGTGATAGATCAATGGTGGATTGTCAATGAAGCGGCGCTGTCCATCCACGACTTCGGTCAACTGCACAACCGCCCGATCCAGGGTGCGGTTAAAAGCCCGGGTGGTCATTTTTTCCCAATGTCTGCGGGTAGCCTCGTCGGGCGCGTGTTTGATCAGCGCCTTGGCATCTAGACGGGCGTACCATACGTCCAGGGTTCGCATCTGGCTAAAGTGGGCGATCGCCAGTCGATAGGCTTGAACGGCTGCCAGCGCTGCTTCCGAACTGTCCCGATCCGACAACTGCAAGTCTCGACCAGCCAAAATAAAGCTGGTGGTCAGCCGTTTGACGTCCCATTCCCAGGGGGCAATCAGGGTTTCATCAAAGTCATTCACGTCAAAGATGAGATTGCGTTCGGGGGTGGCAAATCCGCCAAAGTTCAGCAAGTGGCAGTCGCCACAGGCCTGCACCGGAATGCCCGTGGTCGGCGTGGTGGCTAGGTCTGCTGCCATGATGATGGCGCTGCCGCGCATGAAGGTAAACGGAGACTGCATCATCCGCCAGTGGCGAATGGGAATTAAATTCGGGATGCGCTGCTGGTTAGATTTTGCCAGTAAGTCCAGCGGGTTGGGGCGATCGCCCTGTGGATGCCAGTCTCGATGGGCGGAGCGGGGTACGGTCTGGCGCAGAGCCTTTCCAGCAGCTTGGCGATCGCCGCGTGGACTGGGCGTGCGGTCGCGATGCAGAGACACGGGATCATCCATGACGCAAACGCAAAAGAATGGGGCACTGCCTTTATGCTAATTAAAGTTCTGTAACACGGATAGTCTGCTCCCAAACAGGTGCAGATTCGCGCAGCGAGGGGCGATCGCCGTTCAGCCTATGAGCGCGGTTGAGAAACTGAGCAGTCCACGCCTGAGCAGTCCACGCCTGAGCAGTTCACTGACGAGATGAGGAGCATAGAGCATGACCTGGACAGAGTTTGTCGTTCGGCTAGTCATTGCGTTTCTACTCGGTTCGGCGCTGGGGCTAGAGCGCCAGTGGCGGCAACGCATGGCTGGGCTGCGAACCAATACCCTTGTGGCCACCGGAGCGGCGCTGTTTGTAATGCTGTCTGTGCTAACGCCGGGAGATTCCAGCCCCACTCGCGTTGCGGCTCAGGTCGTGTCTGGAATTGGCTTTTTGGGGGGCGGCGTGATTTTGCGGGAGGGCCTGACGGTGCGCGGGCTGAACACGGCGGCGACGCTGTGGTGTGCGGCGGCAATCGGTTCGCTGTCGGGTGCAGGACTCCTGCCTCATGCAGCGATGGGCGCGGCCGCTGTGCTGGTTGCCAACTTGCTGCTGCGTCCTCTGGGATATCGCATCAATCAGCAGCCCCTCAAAGGGACAGAACTGGAACTGTGCTATCGCTGTGAGGTGGTCTGCCGCGCTCAGGACGAAGCCCATGTGCGGGCGCTGCTGCTCCAGGCAGTCGCCAGTGGAAAATTGCGGCTGCGATCGCTCTACAGCGAAGATTTGGAGGATAAGCCCGATCGCGTCAATATCGAAGCCGAACTGGTCACACAAGAACGCGACGATGCGTTTATGGAACAAGTCGTCAGCCGCCTGAGCTTGGAGCCGGGGGTAATTGCCACTCGCTGGCGCATTATTGAACAGGAGTTTGGTTGATTGGGTTGATTGGTTTGGTTGGGTTGATTGGTTTGGTCGATTGGGGCAAGAGACCGCCCACCAAAATCCCAAATCCCAATTCCAAAATCCAAATTCCCAGATCCACACTCTGGTCTATCGTTTCCGTCGCCAAAGCCAAACCCCCAGGGCGATCGCCAGTCCTACCAGAACCAGCTTGGACACCGGGCCGAGATATTGTTCGACCTGCTCGTAATTATCGCCCAGCAGAAACCCGACATAGGTCAGCAGCAGCGTCCAGATCAGCGTCCCCGCAGTGGAATAGAGCAGGAAGGGGAGAAAGCTCATGCGGCCCAGACCCGCAGGCAGGGAAATCAGCGTCCGCACGCCCGGAACCAGCCGCCCAAAAAACACCGCCCGCTTTCCATATCGGTTAAACCAGGCGATCGCTTGCTGGATATCTTGCCCGGAAATCGCCAGCCACTTGCCGTAGCGATCGGCCAGCCGCATCAGCCGCCGTTCGCTGACGAGTTGACCAATCTCGTACCACAGCACAGCGCCCAGCACCGTCCCCACCACCCCTGCCGCCACTGCGGGCGCAAACTGCATCTTGCCCTGCGCCACGGTAAATCCTGCCAGCGGCATGATTAGCTCCGATGGAATCGGCGGAAACACATTTTCCAGAAACATCAGCAGCCCAATGCCCCAATAGCCCAGGGCTTCCATCGTCTGCGTAACCCACTCTGCCATTCCCTGCTCCGAATTCCTGTGCTGATTGCGTAAGACTTGACCCGGATGACGGCAGGACTAAAGCGGAACCCGCACAGGCAGATACCGATCTAGAAACTCGCGGATTGCCTGGCCGTAGCCGTCGCCATCCACATCGCCAATGGCGTGGCCGCCCGTGGGCGAGATCCACAGCATTTTGGGCGATCGCGTCGCGGCATAGAGGGCTTCGCTCATGTCGGCGGGCACTTGGGCATCCTGTGCGCCGTGGGCATAGAGGACGGGCACTTGCAGATGGGGCACTTTGCCGATCGAGTCAAACCGCTGGGTCAAGATCAGGTCAATGGGCAAAAAGCCGAAGGGCGTGGTGCGATAGGCCATGTCGCGGATCGAGGTGAAGGAGCTTTCCACAATCAGCCCGGCCGCACAGGGCTGGCGCACGCCCAGATCAATGGCGATCGCCCCACCCAGAGAATGCCCATAGATCAGGATTTCCTCTGGCGCAATGCCGCGATCCTCCGTCAGGTAGCGCCAGGCCGCGTCGGCATCTTGATAGACCGCCGCCTCGCTGGGAAACGCCCCCTCGCTCTGGCCATAGCCGCGATAGTCGAACAGGAACACCGACAGCCCCAACCGCTGCCAGCGCACGGCATAGTCTGCATTTGCGCCAATGTTTAGCCCGTTGCCGTGGAGGTAGAGCATCACGCCCCGCTGCGGCTGGCCCGGCGGCACGGGAATCCACCAGCCGTGAATCCGCTCCGTGCGATCGCCCTGCTGCACCGACAGCCACACGTCTTCATAGGCGGCCCCAAAGTCGGCAGGCGTTTGGGTAATCGTCGGCGATGGGAAGAAAATCATCTGCTGCTGGCGACTGGCCACCAACAGGGCGATCGCCCCATAGACAGCCGCCGCAGCGGCCACCAGACCCGAAAGACTAAACAGAAAGCGCATCTAATGATTCACACGCAAGAGGTCACTCTCCCTAAGATACAGGGCAAAAACGGGAATCAGGGAGATTCGGTTTGCGGTGGGGCTGGTTTCAACGGGCTTAAATTCTTACGGCCAAATTCTTACGGCCAAATTCTTACGGCTTTCTAAAGGTTGTTTGGCAGGCGTTATGGTAGAAAATTTTAATCTGTAGACGAATATATCCAGGCGACGTGCAAGCCGCGCCTGGGTTCGTCTGCATTTCCAGCTAAACCCCTTTCCCCCACCAGGAGTTCCCCATGACATCCGACGATTTTCAGAGCAATCCGCAGTCCCGCATTTCCTCATCCTCTGCGGGGCTAGCGGGCGCGTCGCTTTCGTCTATCAGTCGCAAGTCTGCGCTGCCGCTCGTCAGGCGAGCCGTCCGCAGCAGTTCAGACGACACCTTTGCCACGGCCCGCAGCCTGGGCACCTATACGGGCGGACGGCTAAACCTCAGACGGCGCGACAGCTTGAGCGGTCAAGATCGGATCGACATCTTCTCGCTGACCGTGCCCAACGGCGTGACGCTGCCCGCTGCGGCCTTCCGATTCAGCATCCAAAAGGGCAGAGTGCGCTATACCCTCTTGGGCAGCGTCCCCAGCTTTGGTATTCCGCCCCAAGCGAGATTTACCCAGGTGTTGAAGGGGCAGGGGCAGATTAACACCGACGGCGTTTCCAATACCTTTGGTGCGCCTGTGGTGGTCTATTTTCAATTTGAGCGACTGGGCAAAAAGCCGACGAAGTATAACTTCCGCGTGACTTCCAGCTAAATGAGTTTAGATTTTGGATTGGGGATTTTGGCTTGAGTGCCAGTTCCTAAATCCATCCAAAATCGACAATCTAAATCTAAAACCGCTCAACTGAGGCTGCCGCTGCGGCAACGGTTGGCGGTGTTTTCCATGCCGCCGCGAACCTGATCAACCGATACTCGACCCCGCACGTAGGACACGCTGAGGCTGTTTTGGCTGGCGTTGTGGCTATAGCTCATTTCCCCGACTTGCCCTACGCCAGCGGCAAAGATCAGCAGCCGCCCGCTGCTGCCGCCGTCATAGATGACATGGCCAGCGGCGCTGCGGTTGTTGCGGCGCATACAGGCGAACACTTCGCTGGAAATATTGCTGAGGCTGGTGGTTTGGGCATAGAGTGGAGCGATCGCCCCCATGCCCAGCCAGCAAAGCAGGGCAGCGCCGAGGCCGAGGGAGCGCCTGGGATGGTTCAATTTGCAAGGCTTTAAGGAGATTGGCATGGTCAGGGATGGGGGTGGGGGTGAGAGCAAAAATAGATCTGCTGGGTGGATAGCGCAGGTGTCTCGGTGATTTGACACCGTTGAAAAATCAAGAGAAGGCTTCCCAAATCCTTCCCAAATAATAGCCCCTAGAAAATATTAGCCGCCAGTCCGTTAGCCCGTTAAGACGGCTAGCCCATTAAGACGGTCTGGCGCAGGCTCAATTTGTCAGGCTCAATTTGTCAGGCTCAATTTGTCAGGCTCAGGTTTTGTGAATATGGTTTTGTGAATATTGCTTGGATAGCCGCGAGTGCAATTTGAGAAAATGGGTATTGTTTGGATGGTCGCGTTGGATGGTCGCGAGCGCAATTTGAGAAAAGCATGAGGTAAAATAAGCTGCAAAGTAAGCTATGGGGCTAAAACGCTGATGAATATGACTCCGGTGCCGATGATGGCGATCGCCCTCCGTCTATTGCCCCAGCAAGACCTGAAGACAGAACTGGACGCACTGGCGATCGCCCAAAACCTCGAAGCCGCCTGCATCTTCACCTGCGTCGGCAGCCTGACTCGTGCCGTTCTGCGGCTGGCCGGCCAGAGCGAACCCACAACCTACGACGGACGGTTTGAGATTGTGTCGCTGGTGGGGCTGCTGTCGCGGCACGGGTCGCACTATCACATGGCGATCGCCGACGACACTGGGCGCACCCTCGGTGGGCATGTGCTGTCAGGCTGCCAGATTTACACTACCGCTGAAATCGTCCTCGGCATCCTGCCCCATGCCCGCTTTGGCCGCGAACTCGACCCCGCCACGGGCTACCGAGAGCTGGCCATTGAACCACTGGAACCGCTGGATCCGCCGACTGGTTGAGCGACCCGCTAGCCAAAATTCCACATCACCGGATTCGCATCGGGCAGGTGATCCGTCACGCCGCGACCGATTGCATCAATGGCGGCCAGATCGTCGGGGCTAAGCTGCACCGCTGTCGCCCTAGCATTGTCTACAGCCTGTTCTGCACTGCGAACGCCGACGATGGCGTGGGTTTGGGGCTGGGCGATTAGCCATGCCAGAGCCAGGTTGCCCAGGCTGGTGTGATAGCGTTCGGCAATCGGGCGCAACTGGTCTAGGGCTTGCTGAGCGCGGGCGTAGTTTTCGCCGTGAAATAGCTTATTTTTTGACCGCACATCTTCGGGTGGAAAAGTCTTATCTGCCCCGAACTTACCCGTCAGCAGGCCTTGGGCTAGGGGCGAGTAAGCTAGGATAGAGATGTGATGCTCGACGCAATAGGGCATGGCATCTGCTTCCACATGCCGCCAGAACAGATTATAGGGCGGCTGCAAACTGTCGATTCGGGCATATTGCGCCGCTTCTTCGATCTGAGCGCGGGAAAAGTTGGATACGCCAATTGCTCGGATTTTGCCCTGCTGTTTTAGGTCGTTGAGCGCCGACAGGGTTTCCGCAATCGGCACAATTTCGGTGTTGAACGCACCTGCGGGCCAGTGGATCTGATAGAGATCGATGTAGTCAGTTTTCAGATTTTTCAGCGATCCTTCGCAGGCTGCAATCACCTGGTCATATTTCAAATGATTGGCAAAGACTTTGGTCATGTACACAGCGCGATCGCGCACGTCTGACAGCGCCTCTGCGACCACGCGCTCCGAGTGTCCCTGGCCGTAGACTTCTGCGGTATCCACCGTGGTAATGCCCGCCTCAAAGGCTGCCCGCAGCGCCCTGATCGTCTCGGCATCCTCAATGCCCACCCACATGCTTTTGCCAGCCTGCCAAGTGCCCGTGATGATGGGCGTAATGTGAATGCCAGAAGTGCCCAGTTCGCGTGTTTGCATGGTTTTGGAGAAAGATTGTTTCGCCGGTGGTGGATGCGCTTCTTACTATAGCGAGTGATCTGGGACATCGGCGCGAGAGGGCGATCGCGCTGCCAGACTGTTTTCGCGTTGGCGTTCTGGCTGAATCTCCCCGCCCTTTGTAGGATTTAATGGGCCCTTTTGAGATGCATCTGATACTATTTGGCAAGGCTGAAGCTATCGAGAACCTACGCTTAGCCATCGCTTCGCTTCTCTTGCATCCCTCCAGAACCGCTTGCTCCTATGACCACCGTTAGCGATCGCCCCTTGATTCACACGCTCCGCGACCCATCTCTGCGCGACCTCTCCTCTGTCCAGTCCCGCCTCCACACGATTCCCACTGCCAACCCGCGCGATTCTATTGTGCGATTGCAGCAGGTCACTAAGGTTTATGCCAATGGCAGCCGCGCTCTAGAAAATGTGAATCTCCAGGTTAGGCGTGGCGACTTTTTGTTTGTGACGGGGCCGTCGGGGTCGGGAAAATCGACCCTGCTGAAGCTGCTCTATGGGGCAGAACGACCGACTCAGGGGCAGGTGCAGGTGCATGATACGAACTTGTCGGATTTGCGGGGCGATCGCCTGTCCATGCTGCGTCGCCGCATTGGCGTAGTGTTTCAGGACTATAAGCTGATTCCCCGCCGCACCGTTGCCGAAAACGTTGCCTTTGTGCTGCAAGCTCAGGGCTATGCCCGCCGAGAAATCCAACGCCGTCTATTGCCTACGCTGAAAATGGTGGGTCTGCACGACAAAGCAGAACGATTCCCGGATGAACTTTCTGGCGGTGAGCAGCAGCGCGTCAGCATTGCCCGCGCCATCGTCAGCACGCCGCCGATTTTGTTGGCAGACGAGCCAACTGGGAACCTCGATGCTGATAATTCGTGGCAAGTCATTAAGATTCTGAAAAAGCTGAACGCAGTGGGCATTACGGTCATCATCACCACCCACGATGATCGCCTGGTGCGAATGTCCAATCATTCGGTGGTGCAACTCCGCAACGGCCGCCTCTTCCACGTGAACTAGGCTAACGGTGAATTGCAGCGGCGGTAGACAACCTTGGACTCCAACCGATAAATGATTGGTGGCTGGTGTGTACTGGAGTTGTTAACACTGAGCGATCGCCCTTCATCTCCTTGCACCCGTACCTTTCGGCGATCGCCCCTTATCTCCCAACACCAACACCTTTGGGCGATCGCCCCCCGGATACCTTTTGGGACGTTGCACA
>NZ_DVEA01000228.1:0-12392 GCF_015295965.1 Thermoleptolyngbya sp. M55_K2018_002 | reverse complement strand
GGGAGAGGGATTTAGGGTGAGGGTTGCAAAAGTTACAAAAGTGGGATGCACCCAAAGCGTCCTTGCCTCCGCCCATTCACTTCAGCCCATTCACTTCAGCCCATTCACTTCAGCCCATCTTCCACCCAAAACCCAGCCCAGACAAAACGTGCCATATGCTACAAACAGGGCTACTTCAAAATCAGTAATGCTGGCACAAAAGGGCTTGCGCTAATCCGGGTCATAAAGTCCTCATGCTAAAGTTGTCGCCCAGAGTTCATTGTGATTTCTGATACATTTTTACTCTTTTTAGTCTGCCAAGAGTTTTGGTTTGCCTTGGGATTACTGCGCTTTATTCGATTCCCGTCCCGTGGGCGATTCCAGCTTGACTTGCAACCGCTGAAAAGGTGGCAACTGGAGATTTGGTGATTGAATGCGGGGTGTGGTGTCTCTGTGATTTTTCTCGCAGGCAGTGCTAGCAAACCGGGGGAACGGGGCATACTGAATCAGTAGTGAATCATTAGTCGTGATCCATTACCCGTTATCCATCTGTAGCCGCTGGGGAGGATGCAAATCTGGCTAGATCCTGGCGATCGCCTAGTCTGCTATCCCCATGCTGCTGGTCTGCAACTCCTCACCTGCTAACTATTGAGACTCTAAGGACGATTTGAGCATGTCCATCGAGACCCTTCAACCTGCAAATCCTCGCGACGTAAACGTGTACGCACCCTACTATCAGGGCCGCAAGCGCAACGCCCTGCCCCTCGCCATCAGCCTTTATCAAAAGGGCAGCCTGGAAGGGTCTCGCAAGATCGAGGGAGGAGAGAGCATTCCGTTTGTGGCCAGTTGGAGCGTGTCGTCGCTGCCTGCTGACCTGACGCGCTGCCGGATGCAGTTCGATGGCAACGCCGAGCTAAGCTATGAAGTCACGTTGGCAAATTTTGAGTTTGTCGATTTTTTAATTGATGTCATTTTTTACTTCAAATCCAACCGTATGGCAGACTTTTCGCAGGGTTTCTACCGCAAGCTGCTGCGTTTGGATGAATAAGCAGGGTTTCTGAACTCGCCTCTCCCCCCTTGTGAAAGCAGAGACCTCCTCTACAATGAGGGGAAGTCCGCAGCGGCGGATGGGTCTTGCAGAATACCTGTGTCTTTCAAAATAAGGTGGGTGGGTGAGTCTGTGCAGTATTTACTCGTTGGGTCTCCCGAAGCGTATAGTGGCAAATCTGCGATTATTCTGGGGCTGGCGCACCTGTTTCAAGAGAGAGGGGTAGATGTTGCCTACGGCAAGCCAATGGGGACTTGCCTAAGCGAGTCTGAGGCAGACACCCTAGATGAAGACGTGCGGTTTATTGCCGCGACGCTGAACCTGCCAGAAAGCCGATTGCGCCCCACGCTGCTCTCGCTTGATCCCAACACCATCGCCCGCCGCATTAAGGGCGAAGACTCCACCCACTATCAGCAGGCGCTGGCCGCCTACGGACGAATGCAGGGTGGCAGTTTGGCGCTGCTGGAGGGGCCAGGAACACTGGACGAAGGCTCTTTGTTTGACCTGACGCTGCCGCAGATGGCGGAGGTGCTGGATGCGCCTGTGCTGCTGGTGTCTCGCTATCACTCTGACCTGGTGGTGGATTCGCTGCTAGCCTCGAAGCGGGTGCTGGGCGATCGCCTCCAGGGGGTGCTGCTAAACGACGTGCCGCTGGATCAGGTAGACGCAGTAGATGCCAACGTCCGCTCATTTCTGGAAAGCAAGGGAATTCCAGTGCTGGCGGTGTTGCCCCGGAGCGACTTGCTGCGGAGCGTCAGCGTGGCGGAACTGGTGCATCAGCTGAATGCAGAGGTGCTGTGTCGCCCAGATCGGCTGGATCTCATGGTGGAAAGCCTGAAGATCGGCGCGATGAACGTCAACGCTGCGCTGAAATATTTCCGCAAGTCGCGCAATATGGCGGTGGTCACTGGGGGCGATCGCCCGGATATTCAGCTTGCGGCGCTAGAAACCTCGACCCACTGCCTGATTCTGACGGGGCAAATTCCGCCCACGCCTGCCGTCCTCAGCCGTGCTGAAGACCTAGAAGTGCCCATTCTCTCGGTGGATTTGGACACGCTGACCACGGTGGAAATTATCGATCGCACCTTTGGCCAGGTGCGCCTGCACGAATCCATCAAGGTGCAGCATATTCGCCAGTTGATGCAGAGCCACTTTGATCTGGAGCGGCTGATGCGATCGCTTGGTCTGGAGCCAGTAGCCACGGCCTAGGGTTTCCCGTCACATCTGGTTTGCCCTGGTTCGATGCAGCCAGTCCTGTCCCGAAAGCTTTACACAGCTTTACAATGGAAGCAGGATTGAGGGAATCGTTATGGCAGAAAAAATCGTCAAGTCCGACGCTGAGTGGAAAGCACAGCTTACGCCGGAGCAGTATCACGTCACTCGCAAAAAGGGTACTGAACGCGCCTTCACCGGGGCCTATCACAACAACAAGGCTCCCGGCATTTACAAGTGCGTCTGCTGCGGCACGCCGCTGTTTAGCTCCGAAACCAAGTTTGACTCTGGCACGGGCTGGCCGAGCTATTGGGCCCCACTGGCGGCCGAAAACGTGGGCTATGAAGAAGACAACAGCTTCTTTATGCGCCGGGTCGAAGTCCACTGCGAAACCTGTGGCGCACATCTCGGCCACGTCTTCAACGACGGCCCCGCGCCTACGGGAATGCGCTATTGCATCAACTCCGCTTCGCTGACCTTTGAAGAAAAGTCGGAGTAGATTCGCGGCGTGGGAATGGGGAACCGCGGAATTGGGGGGGATTACATCACTCCATGCCCGACCCCGCTTTGACTAAGATCCCCGGCTCTCGCAAATCCCGCAATGCAGCGCTGCCCGTGCAAAGCAGGACGGTGTTGAGTTCTGCAATCAGGGCTTCGATCAGTTCATCTAGGGCTGCGTCGGAGTCGGCGGCGGCTTGCAGGAAGGGGAGGGCAAGTCCGCCCAGGTCTGCCCCCAGGGCGATCGCCTTGGCCACGTCCAGCCCATTTCGCAGGCCACCAGAGGCGATCAGGGGAACTTGGGGGGCGATCGCCCGGATTGAGGTAATGCAGTCGGCGGTGGGGATGCCCCAGTTTGCAAAGGTATTGCCCAGCCGCCGCTGGAGCGGGTCTTGGGCGCGTTCGCTCTCCACCCGGGCCCAAGAGGTTCCTCCCGCCCCCGCCACGTCGATTGCCCCAACGCCACAGTCCACGAGCCGTTGCGCCATTCGCGCAGAGATGCCGTTGCCCACTTCTTTGGCAATCACGGGCACGGCCAGGGCGTGGCACAGCGCCGCGATTTTGTCGAACAGGCCCCGAAAGTTGCGATCGCCCCGCGTTTGCACGCACTCTTGCAGGGGGTTCAGGTGCAGCACCAGCGCGTCCGCCTGGAGCCAGTCCACCACGCGCAGACACTCCTCCACGCCGTAGGTATAGTTCAACTGCACCGCGCCCAGGTTGGCAAATAGCAGAATATCCGGCGCAACGGAGCGCACGGCAAAGGTAGACACCACCTCTGGATTTTCGATGGCCACGCGCTGCGACCCCACGCCCATCGCCAGCCCGTGCCGCTGCGCCGCCGCCGCCAGCCGCAGGTTGATCACCCGCGCCAGATCTGTGCCGCCCGTCATGGAGGAAATCAGCAGCGGAGCCGCCAGCGCCTTGCCCAAAAAGGTTGTATGCAAATTCAAATCAGCCGGAGCCAGTTCTGGCAAACAGCAGTGGGTAAATCGATAGCGCTCTAGCCCCGTGGTGAGGTGCGACTGGACGTTTTCCTCCAGACAGACGCGGATGTGTTCGGCTTTGCGGGCTTGGGTGGCGATCGCCTGCTCGGAAGGGACACTGAGGGCTTGGGCAGGGGCAGGAGAAAGGGAATCAATCGGTCGCGTCATGCTGAATGGAATGCGGCTTTTGCATTAGCTAGTGTGCCATGCGATCGCCCTTCCACTGGCATCTTCATGAAAAACGAAATATGATTGCTGGCCGGGTAGGACACTGCTCCAGGGGCATCGATTGAGACGGACTGTTTTGTCTACGGCGTTTGTCTACGGCTCACAGACGGTTTCTCACACAAGGAGCTATCCCTATGCCCCGGTTTTCGCTAAAGCGGGCGATCGCTCTCTGGCTGATCGTATCAGCCGCCCTCCTAGCGCTCACGCTCAGCCCATCTCCCTACAGCGGTCAATATGTCGTCAATATGTCAATGTCAATATGTAGACCCCTCGACAGTAGACCCCTCGGCATTGTTGAGATTCAACCCAGCGCTGGCCCGACTCTTTATTTGCATCACCGCATTTCGACATTGAGACACCGACTCAGTTTCATTAACGAAGATTGAGTCAGCGCGATAATCAAGTTTCGGTTCGTTCGCCAAACAAGACCCGACCCAGCCGGATGATGGTGGCTCCGGCTTCGACCGCCAGGGGATAGTCTTCTGACATTCCCATCGACAGTTCTTCCATTCGGATCGTTTTGAGGGTTTGATGGCGAATTTTTTCGGCCAGTTCGCGAGTTTGCAAAAACACCGATTTTGTCACGTCTGGATCGAGTCCGTAGGGCGGAATCGTCATCAGCCCCACGATGTCCAAATGCTGACAGTCGTCGAGCAGGGGCAAGTCAGCCAACAGCTCTGGAACTGTCCAGCCAAATTTATTGGGGTCAGGGAGAATTTTAACCTGGAGACAGACACGCGGGTGGGTGGGGCGATCGCCCGCTAGCTGATTGAGGCGCTGGGCCAGCTTGAGGCTGTCTACGGAGTGAATCCAGTGAAAATGGTCGAGGACTTTGGCGGCTTTGTTGCTTTGCAAATGCCCGATCAGGTGCCAGGTTACATCGCTCAAGTCTTGCAGTTCGGCTTGTTTGGCGATCGCCTCTTGTAGCCGACTTTCGCCAAAGTCGCGGATGCCTGCGGCATAGGCCGCCCGCATTGCATCGGGAGACACTTGCTTGGTAACTGCCATCAGCCGCACCCGATTGGGCAGCGTTTGACGAATTTGATGAATCGTTTGGGCGATCGCCTCAGGCGCAGCAGCACTCATGCCCATCTCTTCTGACGTGGACTCAAGGAATCATCAAATCTGCACAAATCTGCAAATTTGCAGAGGTTCCGCACAGGGTTAACGGAGCGAATTACTGAAAGGTCTGTTTATAAACCAGTTGCAATGCCGCATACTCCGCTTCACTGCCGCTGCGTCGCAGACCCCGCAGACGATTCTCCAGCAAAATGCGGGCATCTGAGCGACCTATCGGCTCAAACTGTAAGCCCTCTGACGAGGCCGTCACCAAAAAGAACAGCCGCTGCGCGTAGAGCGTCGCGAACAGATCTTGATTTGCGGTCACTTCGCAAACTTGATAGAGCAGCCCAAAGGTTGGGTGATTCAGGTAGGATTCGCGACTCATTCGAGTTGCATTGGCTCCTGATGGCGGGGCGGATAGCGATTGAGCGAATTTCATAAATTGTTAAATGATGACAGCAGAGTAGCAGAGTGCGGAACGACAGAGAAGCGCAAATTTCAGGAGGTTTTGGATGGCTGCTAAGAGTCTTGGCTGAGAGTCTTGGCTGAGAGTTTTGGCTTAGAGTTTTAGCTTAAGGGATTCGGCAAAAATCCTGCCTCAAACGCTCAACCGAAAAGCCTCATCAACAGTCTTGTTCCAGCAGGTGATGCAGACAGCAGGTGATGCAGACAGCCCGACTGCACGGTTTCGCTGCTGACGATAAGACCCAGGAGAAGACGTTTGGCTCAGTAAACCCGCCCAGGTAACGTTAACCAGGTGGCGTTGACCCGATGCCTCCTATTTCGCCCTATGGCCCAGAAACATTGCCGTGGCGATCGCATACTCTCCATCATGGCTCAGGCTAAGTTGCCAGTTGCCGCCACCTACACAAGCCGCCCATTGGGCTGCCGTGCCGTGTAGACAAACCGTTGGCGCACCGTTTCCTTGCCGCTGAATTTCGACATCGGTATAGCGAATCCCTCGCCAGCCCGTGCCCATTGCTTTGACGACTGCCTCTTTTGCCGCCCATCGTCCCGCCAGTCTGGCAATGCCAACCTGATTTTCGATGGCTTGGGCACAGGCTTGCCAATAGTCTTGCTGCTCGATAGCAGTGTAGACCTTCTTCAAAAAGCGATCGCCAAAACGGTCAATCAACGCCCTGATTCGAGGAATATGGACAATATCCGTCCCTAGAGAGATGTTTGGAGAGATGTTCAATCGTGCCTCAAAATGCATTCACAGTAATACTGTATGCTAGTTTGTATAGCAGCGCTACAAAAACAAGTTTTCTTTAAGTTTTTATCGGCAGGTTAAGACATTTCTCACGGGGTTAGCACACGGGATCGCAAGAGCTTGGCGACCTGTCTTAACGCTCCGGCGCTCTGCCCCCGTTAGCTACCCCCGTTAGCTGCCCCAGCGGATGCGGGCAAGGATGAATAGCACTAACGCAGCGATCGCCAGCCAGTCGAGCCAAAACACGCGAAACTGATGCCACTTCACCTGATGGCGGTTGGCACTGGTAAAGCCTCGCACCTGCATGGCGCTGGCAATCTGGGTGGCGCGAACCAGCAGGTTATCCACTAGGCGTTCTGCGACGGTGAGGGCGACTTGGGAACTGCCTCGAAACCCCAGCTTTCGCCAGTTGATGGCGCGGGTTCGCACGGAGCGGATTAGGTTTTGAATTTCCTCTAGCACCAGCGGAATAAAGCGCAGCGAGAGCGTCAGCGTCAGCACGATTTCGGTGACGGGAATGCCAAACCGTCCTAGCGGTCTTAGCAAACTCTCCAGCCCAGCAGTAATTTCTTCTGGCGCGGTGGTCAGCAAAAACAGGTTCGTACTGACCAGCAGCGTGAAAACCAGCGTGCCAACTCGGATGCCCAAATTGAGCGATCGCCGCGTGACACGCAGCGGTCCTGCCTGAAGCAGCACATACTGATAGCCATTGCCCAGGTTCAGCCTTACGGATGAATCCAAGGCGGCAGAAGAGTTTGCAGATGGGGATGACGGGGGCACTGTCATGCTTAGCTCGTCGGCAGGGGTGCGCGGCTGGTGAGCAACGGTCAACCCATCGGGCATGATCAGCGTCACCAAAAACAGCAGCAGGCTAAATCCGGCCGCCAGCCCAATCTGCCGTTTCCAGACGCGCAGCGGCAGCAGCGTACTCACCATCAGCGCCAGCAGCCAGCCCACCAGCGACAGCCGCCAGTAGGGGGTTGCGGCGATCGGGGTTAGCACAAACGCCATCAGCCAGGCCGCCTTGACGCGGGGATCAAGCCGATGCAGCCAGGTGACGGGTTGCTCTAGATATAGCCCGATGGGGAGCGATCGCAGCAGATCCATAGCCGTTCCGCTTACACCTTCGTCGCTCGGTTTGCGGAGCCGCGCTCCACCTCTCGCAGCTTTTTGCCTCGCCAAAAGAAGCGAACTGGCGTACCCACAAAGCCGAGCGACTGGCGAAACTGGCGCTCGATATAGCGGCGATAGTTGTCGTTAAACAGGTTGGGATCGTTGACAAACAGGGCGATCGCCGGAGGTTGCGTACTCACCTGCGTACCGTAGTAGATCTTGCCCTGGCGACCCTGGCGCGTGGTCGGCGGCGAGTGCCAGTTGCCCGCTTCCTCCAGCACTTCGTTAATCACCGAGGTCGAAACGCGGCGGCGATGCTGCTCGGCAGCCCGGTTCACCAGTTCCAAAATCTTCTCCACCCGCTGCCCGGTCATCGCGCTGACAAAAATCGTCTCTGCCCAGTTGGTAAAGTGCAGCCGATCTTCCAGGTGCCGCTGGTATTCGTAAATCGTGTGGGAATCTTTTTCAATCGCGTCCCATTTATTGATCACCACAACGCAGGCCCGCCCGTCATCGGCAATGCGCCCAGCCAGCTTCTGATCCTGCTCCGTTACGCCGTCGATTGCGTCAATCACCAGCAGCACCACATCTGCCCGCCGAATTGCCTTAAAGGCTCGGTTGATCCCAAAGAATTCTGGGCCATATTCCACCTGCTTTTTCTTGCGGATGCCTGCGGTGTCGATGAGTCGATAGCGCTGTCCGTTGCGCTCAACCTGCATGTCGATCGCGTCGCGAGTGGTGCCTGAAATGGGGCTGACGATCGCCCGCTTTTCTCCCACAAATGCATTCAGCAGACTGGACTTGCCGACATTTGGCCGCCCCACAATCGCCACCCGAATCTCATCGGTTTCTTCAATCTGATCCGTCGGCGGCAAAAAAGTAATGAGTTTATCCAGCAGATCCCCCGTGCCGCTGCCATGAATCGCCGACACAGGATGAGGCTCGCCCAGCCCCAGGCTCCAAAATTCCGCTGCCTGAATCAGCCCTTGCTCCACCGACTCGCATTTGTTGACCGCCAGCAGCACGGGAACGGACTGTTGCCGTAGCCAAGTGGCGATCGCCTCGTCGGCCGCCGTCACGCCTGCCTGCCCGTCTACTACCATCACCGCCACGCTCGCTTCGGCCAGCGCCGCCATGGCCTGCTCTCGAATCAGCGGCAAAAATTCTGTATCATCATCAAACACCAGCCCGCCGGTATCCACCACCAGAAAATCGCGGTCATTCCAAAAGGCTGGCTTGTACGTGCGATCGCGCGTCACTCCTGGCTCATCATGCACAATCGCATCCCGCACCTCCGCCAGTCGGTTGACAAAGGTAGACTTGCCCACATTTGGGCGGCCAATAATGGCGACAATCGGGAGTGACATAGGAAGGAGCAGGGTTGGCAGTTAGGGACTGGTTCAGCCTTGATCCCGCAACCCGAATTAACACAGCTTTTCTATTGTGACGCACAACCGAGGAATCAGGGGTCAGGACTTACAGACTTGAAACCGATCGACCCGAAACCAGAATCAAGGGGGAACTCTGGGGGTTCCTGATTTTTGCTTTTACCCAATTCGCTTTGCTGCTGCCTGCGCCTCCCGCTTCAGCCCTTTGGCAATCCGAAATAATTCCTTACCCGTGTGCAAATACTGCTCGTTGTAGCTGGTGACAAATCGCTCTAGCTCATCGATGCCATCTCCCACTTGGCTCAGGCAATAGAACAAATCGGCAGCGACCTTTGCCGTGCTGGGCGGGTTCGACATGGACTTGAACGTAGTCTGCGCCTTGTGCAGCAATTCGCGGGATTCGTCCAGATACGCCTGAAATGCCTCTAGCAATTCGTCATCAAACGGATCATAGGCAAGATCATCCAGTTGCTCTTTGAGCGGATTCAAAATTTTAGATAACAGCCGATTGACGGGCTGATAAACCCGGTTGAGCCATTGCTTAATCTGCTCGTCATCGTCTTGCCCGGTCTGGCGCTGTTGATAGCGGCGCTGGGCCTCGGCGGTGCGCTGTTGGCGGCTGCTTGTCGATTCTTCGTAAACGTCAAAACCCGCTGCTTTCAGCCGTTCTGCATCGTGCAACTGCTGATCGTAGGTGCGGCGACGCTGGGGATCACCCAGCACTTCGTAGGCGGCATTGATGGTTGCAATCTGATCGTGCCCGTCTAGTTCGGGATTGTGATCCGGATGAAACTGTTTCACCAAACGGCGATAGGACTGCTTGATCTCAGCCTGGGTCGCCGTCTGGTGAACGTCCAGAGTTTTATAGTGGTCTTGCTGCTGCATACGCCTATTGTAAGGCGTGTATAAGGCGCGTCCTTGAGCGACGCAGGGAGAGACTCAGGCACTCAGCGAGCCAGACGCAACCAGTTCTGGGTCTTGGAAGAGGGGGGTGCTGAGATAGCGCTCACCAAAGCTGGGCTGAATCACCACGATGAGCTTGTTGGCGTTTTCGGGACGCTGGCCCACTTTGATTGCGGCCGCCACTGCTGCGCCGCTGGAAATCCCAGAGAGCAACCCTTCTTCGCGGGCCAGCCGACGACCAAAGGCGATCGCCTCTTCATCCGTTACGGTTACCACTTCATCGATAATTCCTGTGTTCAACACCTGCGGCACAAAGCCCGCGCCAATGCCCTGGATCTTGTGGGGGCCAGGGCGACCGCCCGACAGCACCGGACTGTTGGCGGGTTCAACGGCGATCGCCCGAAATCCTGGCTTCTTCTCTTTCAGCACTTCGGCCACACCTGTCAGCGTACCGCCCGTCCCGACACCAGAGACTAGAATATCCACCGCGCCGTCGGTGTCTTGCCAGATTTCTAGCGCCGTCGTGTCTCGATGAATTTGGGGATTCGCCGGATTGCTAAACTGTTGCAGCATATAGGCATCCGGCAACATGGCGACGATCTGCTGCGCCCGCTGGATGCAGCCACTCATGCCCTCGATTCCGGGCGTTAGCTCCAGTTCCGCCCCAAACGCCCGCAGCATCGCCCGCCGCTCAGAACTCATGGTGTCCGGCATCGTTAGGATCAGCCGATACCCCTTTGCCGCCGCCGCCATGGCCAGCGCAATGCCCGTATTCCCGGAGGTCGGCTCCACCAAAACAGTCTTGCCCGGCTCAATCTTGCCTGCCTGTTCCGCCGCCTCGATCATGCTGATGCCGATGCGATCTTTGACTGAAGCAGACGGATTCATGCCCTCTAGCTTCACCACAATCTGCGCGACGCACCCTTCCGCCTGAGGAATTCGGTTCAACCGCACCAGCGGCGTACCACCAATCAACTGAGTAATGTTCTGAGCAATTCGCATGGTTAGATTCAGTCCAAGTTTTAGATGGATTAAGTGAGATGGATTAGATGTAGTACATAATGTCT
Organism: Thermoleptolyngbya sp. M55_K2018_002; assembly: GCF_015295965.1. Lineage (NCBI taxonomy): Bacteria > Bacillati > Cyanobacteriota > Cyanophyceae > Oculatellales > Oculatellaceae > Thermoleptolyngbya > Thermoleptolyngbya sp. M55_K2018_002. The sequence continues at coordinate 1,698 of NZ_DVEA01000228.1, read as the reverse complement.
AAACGGCGGCGAGCCTCGCGCTTGTCAGCCAGATCCTGCAAGGTCTGTTTTTGCAACACTGCATCGGCAGCCTGCCCCGCCTCCTGCCACACCTCCCAAATCACCATTCCCTCGACGGTTTTTGTATCACGTCTTGCATCGGTGGTCTGTGCGTCCTGTCCCTCAATGCAGTTCACCACTTCCAGTAAGCTAATCTTCCAGGGTTCTCGTGCTAGCACATAACCGCCTTTCGCTCCCCGCTGGCTCCGCACCAGCCCCCCACGCCTCAGCGTAGCCAGCAGTTGCTCTAGATAGCGGTCTGGAATGTTTTGCTCTGCGGCAATTTGGCGAATTTGCAGCGGCTCTCCACTGCTGTAGTGATTCGTCAATTCCAGAAGTGCCAGCAGGGCATACTCAGTCTTACAGGAAAGTTCCACAAGCTCATCAAAAATCAGTAGCTTCCTCAGTATACCCCGGTTCTCCACCGGGGTTTTGGTTTTTCTTGGATTCAACTGCTCAAAATAAAAGACCCCGCCGAAGCAGGGTCTTTCTAGTATTCATCGAGACTGAATCAGCAGGACATAAGCCCTGATGAAACCTGAACTCTAGAAGCGGAAGGAAGTCCGCAGCACTGGAATGATAGCATCGTCACCTGTGTCGGCAATGTTGCTGACAAAAATCACGCCGGGAGTCAGAGAGATGTTGTCAGATACCGGGAAGCGATAGAACACTTCAGCGTGGAATGAGGTGCCAGTATTAAAGGGAGAGAAGTTACCCAGGGTAGAGTTGCCGAAGGAACCCTGATAGGGAGGAACCCCAGCAATGATACCCAGCAAGCTGCCTTCAACACCCAGGTCACCAATGCCCAGGGTCAGAGCATAGGACCAAGCCTCGCCATCACCCCGGAATGCCAAAGGTCCGCCGAAGGTGCGGGTATCGACATACATACCCCAGCCGCCGATGGTGAAGGCATCCGACAGAGCAAACTCAAAGCTAATGCCATAGCCATTGTAAACAGAAGGCGAGAAATCACCCAGGCTGTTCGGCTCAGAGATGTAGCTGTTGACGTAGGTCAATGCCACCGTCAGGTCGCCAGGCGAGAAGGTCAACTGACCGAAAGCGGTGTAGTCGCCATTGAACAGACCCGCACCGTTCGAGGGGTTGTTGCCTTCGCCCGTCAGATAGCCCAGACCTAGTTGGAAGGCATCGCTCAAGTCAAAGGTCAAACCAAAGCCGATGTTCTGAGCGGCACCACCCAGGTCGTAAATCGGGTTGTAGCCAAAGTAGGACAGCGAACCTTGCTCACCATCATCAAAAGAACTGACCGAGGTCACGATGTCAGAAATGCCTTGGTTACGGGCACCCAGATAGACAGTCGCAGGGCCAAGTGGGAAATAGTACTCCAGGCGATTGACGGACACAGCGAAGTTACCGCCACTGTCAAAAGAGAAGTCAGTCTGCTCGGTAAAGTCTTGGCTAACCGGAGAGATCTGAGCAGAAGGAACTGCGTTAAAGTCAACAAAGTTTCCACCTTGAAGACGAGTTCTCAGACGATCTCTGCCCGTAAAGCTAGTGTCAAAGTTCAAACGAACGCGGCTTTGGAATACCGTGTTGTTTGCGTCTTCGATCGAGCTGCTGCCAAAGATGTCAGAGAAGGCAAAAACTGCTCGACCGTTCAAGCGGGTGGTGGTGGAGAACTGGTTGGCTTGCAGTTCTTCG
>NZ_DVEA01000081.1:0-12443 GCF_015295965.1 Thermoleptolyngbya sp. M55_K2018_002 | reverse complement strand
GCGGGGGCGGCGAGAGCAACTCTTGGGCGCTGGGAACCTCATCGGCACTGTCTGCCGTCTGGGCGATCGCCACTGCGCTTGGCAAGATTCCGGTGCTGCCCAGAATGCTCAATCCTAAAACCACCGACAGGGAGTGGCGCACGCTATCCACTTTCGCGGAAGAGTTCTTTGCAGAGGTAGTGTTCCGATTCTGAGTCATCACCATTCCTAACAAACGAGTCCTGACAAATGCGAATCCTGCCAAGTGCGAGTCCTGACAAATCATTCCGCTGATTCCGCGCCAACCGAGTCCTGACAAAACAAGCCTTGAGAAATCAGCAGTTTCCGCCATTTTTTGCACCGTGGCGCGCGAGGGCGACGCTCAGCAGTCTAAACCTGCGGTTCTCTGCACGACTTCGTAAACAATCCTAACCAACAATCCGTGATCCTCATGGAAGTAAAACTGAGCTTGATGACGACTTCATCAATTCATATAAATTTCGTATCAAGGACACCAATATTGTCCTTTCTTAACATAGAGCAGAGCGGACTGGCTGTCGTCGGGATGCTTTACAGACGGCTGGGAGTGCCAGAATTCCTGCGTGTTGCCTGACCCAGTTTCAGATTGCTTCACTCCGCCAATCCCCACAGCGAAATCTATGTAATTTCCCAGTGCCGCCTATACAGGTTGCCCACTTTTCTAATGAACATCTATCTAATGAATGGCGCGAATCACCGCTGAAGACCGCCAAAGCCACGGCATCCTGGAGATTCTTCACCCGCCAGAGCAATTGCTCAGGACAAGTCGGATGATTCGCAATCGGACGATTCGCAAAGCGATCCCTGCGGGAATCGCCCCGCCGCCTTAGACCGTCAGTCTTCAGAACAAGTTCCCGCTGGATAGCCCAACTGGATGCTGCCAGGGGGCAACAGACGCTCTGAAAGCCCAGAGGCATGGTTTGCTTGGACGCGCAGTTGCCCGTCTAAGCCAATCCCTACGATTTCTACAGTTTCGCCAGGGGTTTCAGCATCCCCCACCAGGGTAATTGTCTGCCCGCAGTTGCTCAGCAGCGCTTCGTATTCTATTCGCAGTGCCTCGGTGCCACGCTGCTGCCAGGATGCGTATCCTAACCGCAGCCCTTGCAGGGCGATCGCCCCCAGGTCTTCTAGGGACGCAATTTTCAGGGCATATCCCTGGTCTTGCAGCGTGTTCAGGTTAATACCCGGTTCCGGTACAGGATTCGCCCAATTCAGCCCCACGCCCACCACAGCCTGCCTAATGTGCCCCTGCTGCACCCGCGTTTCCGTCAGCACGCCCCCCAGCTTGCGGCCCAACACCACCAAGTCATTCAGCCACTTAAGCCGCACGGGTACACCCGCCTGACGCAGGGCGATCGCCACACCCCAAGCGCTCCACAGGGTAATCTGGGGCGCGTGTTCTGCCCGCAGCGACGGACGAAAGCCCCAGGACAGATACAAGCCACCCGGATGCGACTGCCACTGCCGCCCCCACTGCCCACGCCCTGCCCGCTGCTGTTCGGCAATGACCACGACCTCATCTGCGGGATGCTGGGCCAGATGCGCCCAAGCGGCCCGGTTAGTGGAATCCAGCACCTCGTAGACCTGGACGTTCAGCCCCGCTAGGTCTGGGGGACTGGAAACGTTGGCATGGGCGATCGCCGGAAGCGCGTTGTAAAAGCGATCAAGGCTAAAGGGCATCGAGGCAATTGGACTGGCTAGCAGCGGCTATAGAGCAAAAAGGTTGTAGCGCAAGAAAAGTAGTTATAGAGCCAATAAAAATGTGGGAGAGCCGTGGTTCAGCTTCCCACACTGGGTTGAGTGATTCAAGACAAAAGCCAAGGGCGACAGGCTAAAACATAGCCACTCTCAGCTTTCCAAGACCTGAGTCCCTGACCCTACAGCCCTAACTAGAGTTCCTTTACCCCAGCAACGAGTTGCGTCACGACATCCTTTGCGCTGCCAAACAGCATTAGCGTTTTGTCTTGATAAAACAGTTCGTTTTCGACACCCGCGAACCCTTTATTCATGCCGCGTTTGATCACGATGGTGTGGTTTGCCTTTTCCACTTCCAAAATCGGCATTCCGTAAATTGGGCTTTCCGTGTCGTGGGCAGCGGCGGGGTTCACCACGTCGTTTGCGCCGATCACCAGGGCCACGTCGGTATGCTCGAATTCAGGGTTGATCGCGTCCATATCGTAAAGCTGGGGATAGGGCACATTGGCCTCTGCCAGCAGCACGTTCATGTGACCGGGCATCCGTCCGGCAACGGGGTGAATGGCATATTTTACATCCACGCCCAGCCGCTCTAGCTGGTCAGCCAGTTCCCGAACGGCGTGCTGCGCCTGGGCCACCGCCATGCCATAGCCAGGAACGATGACGACCGACCGCGCATAGCCCAGCATCATCGCCGCTTCTTCGGTATCGACCGAGTGAACCGTCTTGTCGGCGATCGCCCCTGCTGCACCACCCGCCGCTTTTTCCTTTGCCTTGCTAAAGGCGCTGAAGAGGACGTTGGGCAGCGATCGGTTCATTGCTTTGCACATAATCTGCGTCAGGATGATCCCCGACGCGCCCACCAGTGCGCCAGAGATGATCAGCATGTTGTTGGACAAAACGAACCCAGCCGCGCTGGCGGCCAGCCCCGAAAAGGAGTTCAACAGCGAGATTGCCACGGGCATATCTGCGCCGCCGATGGGAATTGCAAACAGCACGCCCAGAATCAGCGAAATGGCGACCAGCACCAAAAAGATGGTGGGATCGTTTGGTTCTGCAATCAGCAGCACGCTACCCACCAAAAACAGACCAACCAGGCCCAGGCTGACAAACCGCTGGAGCGGAAAGATAATCGGCACGCCGCTCAACAACTCTTGCAGCTTGGCAAAGGCGACCAGGCTGCCCGTGAGCGTGATGCCGCCGATAAAGACGCTGAGGATAATCGTCAGCACGCTTCCCAGAGGCAGCGCCTCGCCTGTGCCCATCAGTCGCCAAAATTCTGCGATCGCCACCAGGGTCGATGCGCCACCGCCCAGGCCGTTGAGCAAGCCCACCATCTGGGGCATGGCGGTCATTTCTACCTTCTGCGCCATCACCACGCCCACGGCCGAGCCGATCAGGATGCCCACTGCAATCAGCGTGTAGTCGATAATGCCGCGATCTAGCAGCGTGGCGGCAATCGCCACCAGCATCCCCACCGCCGCCAGCACATTCCCCCGTCGGGCTGTGGCGGGCGATCCCAGTTGTTTCAAACCCACAATAAACAGCGAGGCGGCTGCTAAATAAGCAAGCTGGATGCCATTGAGCAATAAGCTATCGAGGGTGTTGTTCATTAGCTCCGTGCCTCTTTTTTCTTGAACATTTGCAGCATCCGGTCGGTCACCAGAAATCCGCCGACCACGTTGACGGTGGCCAGGGCGATCGCCACCACCCCCAGCACCGTCGTCACCGTTCCGTTGCCGCTGCCCGCCACCAGCAGCGCCCCCACCACCGCAATGCCAGAAATCGCGTTGGAACCCGACATCAGCGGCGTGTGCAGCGTCGGCGGCACTTTATTAATCACTTCAAACCCGACAAACGAAGCCAACACAAACACCACCAGTCCTATCATTAGACTGTCTGCCATGCCGTTTTCTCCCGTATTACTAAAAATTGCTGGAGCCGTTGCTGGAGCCGTTGCTGGAGCCGTAGAGCATAGGAGGATAGGGACTTGGAACCGAATCCTCCTCATCCCCTTACGCCTTCACACGCCGCCGCCAGCGCTGCCTTCACGCGCTCATTGCGAATCTCGCCCCCGTGGGCAACGCAGGCGCTGGCGATGATATCGTCCTCAAAGTTGAGCGCCAGTTCGCCGTCCTTCACCATCAGTTGCAACAGCGAGGTGAGGTTTTTGGCATACATCTGGCTGGCGTGAATAGGCAGCGACGACGGCAGGTTAATCGGGCCCATAATGGTCACACCGTTTTTCACCACGTCTTTGCCCGGTTCGGTGCAGGCGCAGTTGCCGCCCTGCTCGGCGGCCAGATCGACCACTACGGAGCCAGGTTTCATCTGGGCGACCATTTCCTCGGTCAGCAGGATGGGCGCAGCTTTGCCCGGCACTTGAGCCGTGGTGATAATCACATCAGCTTGTTTAACGTGTTCGGTGATGACCTGGCGCGATCGCGCCTTAGCCGCCTCCGAAATCTCCTTGGCATAGCCGCCCTCGGCCACGGTATCCTCTTCCAGATTCACCTCAACGAACTTCGCCCCCAGGCTTTGCACTTCTTCCTTCACCGCTGGACGAATGTCAAAGGCTTCTACCACGGCACCCAGACGGCGACAGGTGGCGATCGCCTGCAAACCTGCTACGCCCGCCCCCATCACAAACACCTTCGCGGGTGGAATCGTCCCCGCCGCCGTCGTCAGCATCGGGAAAAACTTGGGTAGCGCCGCTGCACCCAGCAGCGCCGCCTGATACCCCGCCACACCCGCCTGGGACGACAGCGCATCCATACTCTGGGCACGGCTTGTGCGGGGGATCATCTCCATACTGATTGCTGTAACCCCTCGCTCAGCAAGCTGCTGAATGCGGGACGGCTCCCCCAGCGGGTTCAAAAAGCTAATCAGCACTGCACCCGAACGCAGACGGTCAATTTCGGATTGTCCATCTTCTCGCTCTCGCGGCGGACTCACCTTCAGCACCACGTCTGCTTCGCCCCACAGCCGCGCCCCATCGTTCAAAACCTTCGCTCCGGCAGACTCATAGGCTGCATCAGAAAAATGAGATAGGTCGCCTGCTCCCGCTTCGACCCACACTTCCAAGCCCTGTTTCACCAGTTTCCCAACCACATCGGGCACAAGCGCAACTCGACGTTCTCCAACTTCAATTTCCTTTGCAACTGCTATCTTCATTCATTCTCCTGGATGACATGATTCAGTAACCGCTGTTTATTCTGAAAACCTCACAAAAAATGCGCTGAATTAAAAACTCAGACGCAACCCCTCCCTGCAATCAAACTGCAATTTTCAGAATGAAATTTTCAGAATGAAATTCTGTAATTTTAATGACTGGTTTCTAATCTAGACTTCAAGACTGAAAGCATGACTTAAAGCTTGGGACACAAAGTCCAACAGCAACATGGCAATCGACACAAACCGCACAGTTCGCAAATACTGCACAGATAACGCTGTACAGATAGCTTGGATCGCCTCAGTCCCTTGCTCAACCTGAAATTTCGCTGCGCCACTCCGAACAGATTGGCAGCACCTAATCAGGATTGCACCGACCTCATACCCACAAACGGACATCTTTCTGGGGACTTTCGATTGGCACCTTTCAACTAGCAGCTTGGCAACTAGCACTTTTAGCGTTTTGCAACGAGTCTAGTGCCCTATAACTTGCTGACTCGCAACTCACCAAGCTTCAATTCGCATCCTACAAGCTTCTGAACTAGAACTGGCTCATCTTCAGGTTAATTTATGGATCGCTTATGAACGATGAAATTTTCCCCTCATGAGAATGACTCAATGTTTGTGATTACTCAGTTTGTGATTACTCAAATCATCAACCCAAACACAAGCGCCAAGAAGCACTCACCCTCTAGCCTATAAAAACTCCAGGAGTTCTGGAAAGAATGTAAACATCTGGATGTGTTTTGAAATATTTTTTGAAATATTTGAACATATCTGGATTAAACATATTTAGGAAGTCGGTCGAGGGCGATCGCCCAGAGCAGGCCCTAAACCCCTCCTAAAAACGCATTTTCCCTAGAAAAACGAGCCTCCTTTGCCAGGGCACTTTTTAGGAACTGGTTCGTCCACACTGCCTGATGCCCTGCATCCTGATGCCTCCGCCTCGGAATCCGAGAAGCGTAGTGTATCCTGAGAGGAGCATTAAACGGTAAAGTTTAGTGATGGTTCGAGAAGTCATGTTACTCAAACGCAGAGCTATGGTGTCTAAGTCCTCAATTCTCCGAATGCTTTCGGCAGTGGCGGTGTCTGGATGTGTAGCAGCGGGACTAGCTCCTGTGGTTCACGCCCAAGGACTGCCGGGCCTGGTGATTTTCAGCGGTGTAGAGCGTGAAAATCAACTGAACTATCGGTTGGACTTTAACGGCAGACCTTTTCAGACGGATCGATACCGCCTGCGGATTTCTCGCCAAAAGATGCGCTCAGACGTGTACGAGTTTACAGTGACCTATCCCGATACCTACCAGGGCACGTTCGACGAGAATCGGATTGAACTGCGGGTGAGAGGAGAGTCGGTTCCGCTGAACGAAGTGATCTGGAATCGCGAAACTCGTGAAATTACGATTTACCCCACCGAGCCAGTTCCGGCGGGTTCCCGCGTCGAGATTGTTCTGTCAAACGTGCGAAATCCCCGAAACGGCGGCACATTCTATTTCAACGCGCTGGTTCGAGCAACCGGAGACGTGCCCCTCCGTCGCTACATTGGCACCTGGATTATCGGAATTGGCCGCGAATAATCCGCAAATAGTCTGCGAATAGTCCGCGAATAATCCGCGAATCATCGAAATTGCCCATCAAGACAAAAATCTAGCCCGGAGCAAGACCCCTTCGCCTTGCTCCGGGCTTTGCACTTGTGGGTTGCCTTTCACCCAGTTTGCCTTTCACCGAGCAGACGGTTCCTGACAGACTATTTCAGCGGATGATGCTCCGCCAGCAGCCGCTCTACCCGTGCCTCATCAACCCGTGCCGCCAGTTTTTGCGCTTCGTGAATATCGCGGGTCGTTTTCGACAGGCTGATGGTAGACCCGACCGTAAAGGCCAATCCCATGCCAAAGTAGGCCTTCACCCAGCCATTCACAGGTAAGTAGCAAATCCCCAGACTCGTCGCTCCCAGCGAGATGATAAATGCTGCCCACGTTTGCACTACCCAAGCAGAGCTGTGCGTGGGGGAAACCATCAAATCCTTTGCCTTCGTCATTGCTGTTCTCTCCTTACGATTCAGGTTTACGATTCAGGTTCTTGAACAGCATCGTAAGAGGACTGATGCAGCAGATTTTATCCAGCCAGACACTTTCCAAAACTGTCTTGGGAAAAACCGATCCGCAGCGCCAATTTTCACCAGTTTTCTAGGCTGGATCTGCGGTTTGGGCTGAAAGCCAAGAGTCAGTTGCCCAAACTGGATGAACAGGCGTACTGCTAACTATTGTTGCTAATTATCGAGGTTGCTAACTATCGAGACTTTAGCCCACTCCAGAGTGCTTTGATCTCACGCCACAGTCCTGACTCGCCCCCTGTCCCCGCTCGCGTCCGGGTGAAAATGCCCTGGCTGGGGCTAAACAGCAGCGCCAGGAAAAACAGCACCGAGGCCACCAGCACAATCGCCGGGCCAGAGGGCAGGTTGAAATAGTAGCTGAGGTACATGCCGCTGATGCTGGAAACCACTCCCAGCAGAGCGCCTAGCCCCATAACCTGATGAAATCGCGGTACGAGGAGATAGGCTGTTGCCCCTGGCGTGATCAGCAGCGCCAACACCAGCACTACGCCGACGGCCTTCATGCTGGCCACCACCGTCAGCGCGATCAGCAGCATCAGCCCCAAGTTGAGCAAGTTAACGGGCAGTCCTGCCGCCTGCGCCCCCAGGGGGTCAAAGCTGTAGAACAGTAGCTCTTTGTAAAGCAGCACCACGCAGGCCAGCACCAGCACGGCTATCAGGGCTGTGTCGCGGACTTCTCCTGGCGTAACGCTGAGAATATTGCCAAATAGGAAATGGTTTAAGTCAATCTTGTTTTCTTTTTGGATTAGCGTAATCAGCGTGATGCCGAGCGCAAAAAAGGACGATAGGACGATTCCCATCGCTGCGTCTTCTTTGATGGGCGATCGCCGATGAATCCAGGCAATCAGCACCGTACTCAGCACTCCTGCCACAAACGCACCCACATAGATGTTGATGCCTAGCCAAAAGGCGATCGCCAATCCGGGCAGCAGCGAGTGGCTAATGGCATCGCCCAGCATCGACAGCCGCTGCACCATCAGGTAGCTGCCCACCACCGAGCAAATGACCCCGACGATGACCGCCACCAAGAGCGATCGCTGCATAAAGCTATAGCTGAGCGGGTCGAGCAGGAGATCCCACATTTGAAAGGGGGCAGATGAAAGGGGTCAGATGAAAGGGGTTTAGGAGTGAAGACGCATCAAGCGCTCGTGCGTAACGGAATCTCGTGCGTAACGGCAGGATCGCAAGGCAGATGCAGCACACGATTAAGGGGACAATTATGCGGCTTGCGAGAAGAACTGTACCAAGGTTCCGTAGGCGCGGCGCATGTTTTCGGGCGTGAGGACGTGCGATCGCGGGCCGGCGGCGATCAGGTCACGGTTGAGCAGGATGAGTTGGTCAAAGTTTGCGATCGATTCGCCCAGGTCATGGTTGACTACCAGGACAAGCTTACCGTCGGCCGCAAGTTCGCCAAAGATGCGGAACAGCACTGCTTCCGTCGTTTGATCTACGCCGACAAAGGGTTCATCGAAGCAAAACAGGTCGGCTTCTTGGGCCAGCGCTCTCGCCAGAAACACGCGCTGCTGTTGCCCGCCAGAAAGAGACCCGATTCGGCGATCGCCATAGGCGGCCATGCCCACGCGCTCCAGTGCAGCGGCAGCAATGCGGCGGCTAACCGCAGAATAGCGCTGAAACCAGCCCGTTTTTTGGGTGCGGCCCATCATCACCACGTCCCACACCGTCGCCGGAAAGCTCCAGTCAATCTGCGATCGCTGCGGCACGTAGGCGACGCGATCGAGCTGGTGGGTGAGCGGGCGATCCCTAGAAGCATCGCTACTCGAATCGCCCGACAGCACGCGCCCGGTGACCGTCGGAATCAGCCCCAGCGCGGCTTTGATGAGCGTACTTTTGCCCGCGCCATTGGGGCCAAAGATGCCCACCAGTTGCCCCGATTCCAGCGTCAGGTTGATGTTCCGCAAGGCCTGGGTGTCGCGGTAGTTCACGGTGAGATGGTCGATGGTGAGGCGAGTCATAGGAGTCAGGAGTTGGAGTTTGAGGGATTCAGAGACTTTGGTAATTTGGGCAATTTGGGCAAATATTCCTGAAAGGGATAAATACGCGATGTGCAATTTTCCATCTGCCCTCATCCCCGAACCCTTCTCCCAAGTCGGGCTACTGTGTACGACAAAATCTTCTAGGCTTGAGCGGCGATGCTGTGATCCCCCCTGACCCCCCTTAAACAAGGGGGAAACTGATCCCGGAGTGACCCAAAGCAGGAAGAACTGGCTCGGAAGTCCCCCTTAATAAGGGGGATTTAGGGGGATCTTTCGGAGCCTGACGCAAACCATCAAGAGGTCTGCACACAGTAGCCCAAGTTGGGAGAAGGGGAGCAGAGAGAACTAGCTCGGAAGTCCCCCTTAATAAGGGGGACTTAATAAGGGGGATTTAGGGGGATCTTTCGGAGCCTGACGCAAACCATCGAGAGGTCTGCACACAGTAGCCCAAGCCGGGAGAAGGGGAGCAAAAGAGGCTTGAAGTCCCCAGCCCAGCGCGGGAGAGGGCTTGAAGCCCTCGATACACCAGAAGGAAAAGGGTGAGGGAGAGCAGCAAAGCTGCACATCCCATACTAGACACGAAATTATGAGGCAATTATGAAAAGCCTCTGGGATCATCATACCCGAAATTATGAATCAATTATGAAATCGGGTAGAGTGAAAAATGAAAAGACTATGAAAGCACTGTAGCGAGTGATGCAAAACCCTGGAACGCAGATTTTTTCCTGGACGCTGGGGCGGCGGGCAGCGGTGACTGTTTTGGGGGCGATCGCCCTCGGCTGGCTGGCAAACAGTTGCCGCACGCCCCCAGTGCAAACGGGGAATTCTGAAAAACCAGTCGTTGTGGCGACCAACACGATCCTGGCAGATTTGACGCAGCAGGTCGGCGGCGAGGCGATCGCCCTGGTCAGCATCCTCAAGCCGGGAGATGACCCGCACGTTTACGAACCTGTGCCCAGCGACACGCAGCGGCTAGAAGACGCAGACTTGATTTTATACAACGGCTATAACCTGGAACCGGGGCTGATCCGACTGGCGGAGTCGGTCGGCGTGCGGGGTCGCAGGGTCGCTGTGGGCGAAGTCGTGCCCCCGCTGGAGCTAGCGGAAAAAGGCAGCACCGTACCCGATCCGCACGTTTGGGGCGACGCGCAAAATGCCATCCAAATGGTGAACGCGATTCGAGATGAGCTAATTCGCCTGTCGCCGGAAGACGCAGCCACCTTTACGCAAAATGCCGCCGATCTGGTTGCCACGCTGGAACGACTGGACGGCTGGATCACGCAGCAAATCCAGACTATTCCGCCCAGCCAGCGTCAGCTTGTGACGACGCACGATGCCTTTCAGTATTACGCCAGAGCCTATGGGCTGACGGTGCTAGGCACGCTCATCGGCATCAGCACAGAAGAACAGCCCAGCGCCCAAACCCTGCAACGGCTGGCAGACGCAGTAAAAGCGGCAAACGTACCCGCAATTTTTGCTGAGACTGCGATTAATCCCCGGCTGATTAATACCGTTGCAGAGGAAGCAGGCGTGCCCCTGGCAGACACAGAACTCCACGCCGACTCCATTGGCGGGAGAGGCAGCGGCGCGGAGAGCTATGTAGACATGATGGTGGCTAATACCAGGGCGATCGCCCGCAACCTAGGCGGCACTCCCAGCAACTGGCCCCAGTGAAAGGCGCTTAGCTAAACTGCTGGCTCGACTGCCCTTCCGACTCCAGGTTGAACAGGGTGCAGAGGGTTTCCATAGCCCGCCGCCGCGCCTCGATGTCTTGCTGCGCCCGCAGTTGCACCATCGGGTCATGCAGGATTTTGTTAATAATCCCTTTGCTCAGCGCCTCGATGATGCCCTGGTGCTTGTCGGCAAACTCTGGGCCTAAGCGAGACAGCGCCTTCTCAAGCTCCTGGGTGCGGATGCTCTCCATCTTGTCTTGCAGGCACTTAATCGTAGAAACGGTTTCGAGCGATCGCACCCAGTTGTTAAAGGCTTCAATCTCCTCATCCAGCAGCGCCTCGGCTTCCAGCGCCATCTGACGGCGGCTTTCCTGATTTTGCGCCACCACTGCCTTCAGGTCGTCCACATTAAAGACATGGACATGGGGCAAATCGTTGACATCAGAATCGACGTTGCGCGGCACGGAAATATCAAACAGCATTAAGTGCTGACCCGGCTCCATCATTGCTTCCAGCTTGGCCCGATCCAGCAGTGGCTCCGTTGCCGCCGTGCTAGTAAACACGATGTCAGAGTCGGCGATCACCGCACCCATCTTGTCTAGCGTGTGCAGTTGCAGGTGTGCATCGGGGAATTGTTTGGCTAATTCTTCTGCGCCTGCCAGCGAACGGTTCACAATGGCGATTCGATGCGCCCCTTTGGACAGCAGATGCTGCACCAGCAGTCGCGCCATTTTGCCCGCGCCCAGAATCGCAACACGGCTTGCGGCCAGGTTTTGCGCTTTGATCTGCGCCAGTTCAACCGCGGCGGAACTGATGGATACCGCGCCTGTGCCAATGCTGGTTTCGCTGCGGACGCGCTTGCCCGCCTCCACCGACTTTTTGAATAGATGGTTCAGCACGCGCCCAATGCCGTTGCACTGCTGCCCCAGCTTGTGGGTGTGCTTCACCTGCGACAAAATTTGCCCCTCACCCAGCACCAGGCTATCCAGCCCCGACGACACCCGCATCAGGTGCATCACCGCGTCCTGGTGCAGCAACACAAACAAATGCTGGCGCAGATGTTGCAGGGGAACCTTGCCGTATTCCGATAGAAACTGAGTGACCTCGCGGATGCCGTTATCGGTTTCGCTGGCAACGATGTAGATTTCCAGCCGATTGCAGGTGCTGAGGATGGCCACCTCTTCGACGTGAGGATAGCCGCAAAGCTGGGCGATCGCCGCTTCGGTTTGGGGCGTGGGGATGCTCAGCTTTTCTCGAACTTCTACTGGGGCTGTTTTATGACTCAGGCCCACCACCGCAATGTTCATAATCCTCCCAAAAGTTTCTCATCTGGCGCAGACGGTCAAAATCCGCCAAACGCCCAGTTTTTGTTATCTCCCGTAGTGACGACCACGGCTCATCCAAAAGTCTATCAACTCGCGGCCGCCCGGTAGATCTGCCAGCGACAGGCAGTTTGAGGCACTTCCAGACAATGTAACGAAGGTTTGTAACAGATCGAGATGGAGGGCGATCGCCCGCTCAGATTCTTGAAACCCTTGATATTGCGTCATAGTCGTCCTGACAAAAGCGCAATACTCCGTCTTCGCCATTAGAAATCTTAAGTAAATCCAAGACCTGCTTTACAAAACGCAACCAAAAGTTTAGGATTGTACACAGGTTAGGCAATCAAACCTAGCCGTTTCATTTTCTACAAACACACTTGTAGTTTTACGGACTCATTAGCAATGACAACGACCCTACAACGCACCGAACGTGCAAGCGTATGGGAACAGTTTTGCA
>NZ_DVEA01000032.1:0-12510 GCF_015295965.1 Thermoleptolyngbya sp. M55_K2018_002 | reverse complement strand
GTCCCCCTTTTTAAGGGGGATTTAGGGGGATCTTGCACGCTTTGCCACAAACAGTGGGACTTTTCAAACATCCTATTAGGCTAGCGCGATTAGGCTAGCGCGATCGCCCGTGCAGCCAGAGCTTCAGCCGTAATGCCGTTGAGCGCCATCAGTTCTCCAGCGCTGGCAGTGGTTTCGCCGCGCTTCCAGGCAAACACATCGCGCTTGCTGGTTGAGCGCAGCATCACTGGCTCCAGCATGGCACTGGCTCCACCCGTCACGCCGATCAGCGCATCGCCGCCAAACAGGTGTTCAAATCCAGCATCGTCCAGGAAATGACCATCTGGCTCGGAGCAGATGTCCCATAGGGTATCGCTGGGGCGGTAGAGGCGACGGGGACTGATGACCGACACGATCCGCACCCCCAAGCCTTGGGCTTCTAAAAGCTTTGCTGCGTCGAATACGGGCAAAAGGATCATGTCGCCTACCACCGCAAACACGACAGTCTTGCTGCCGCTGCTGGAATGAAGGGCGATCGCCCCCTGTTCCAATGCCTGCCGCGTCTGGTCAAACGTCGTGCGAATCGGCAGCGGCGACTTGCTGGCGGTAATCACCACACCTTTGTTGTTCTGCGACAGCGCCCATTCGTAGCAAGCCTGCACGCTGTTAGCATCGGGTGGAAACAGCGGAAATACATTCCCATTCCGCATCATGGCGGCAAAGTAGGCCTCAATTTCTGGGCGCTGGTGCGTCCAGCCGTTGCGCCCCTGCTCTAGCGCCCCTGCCGTAAACAGCGTAATGGTCGCAGGCGTTTTGCGGCGTAGCTCGGCCATCGCCTGCGTTACCGTCTGCCAGATCGGCAACCCGTTAATGGCAAACGATTCATAGGAACACCACAGCGTCCGCCCGCCGAACAGCGACAGCCCAACTGCCAGACCCGCACAAGCATCCTCGCTTAGCGGCTCATAGACCTGACCCGTGGGAGCCTGGTTATAGAGCGGGTCTTCGGTGGGGTGAATGATCTTTAGCGCCTGGTTGATGTTGGCGATGCCCGATGCCTCGTTGCCGTCGGCATTGGTGACCAGAAACGTGCGATCGCTCGTTCCCACATGCCCCACCAGCTTGCCCATTGCCGTAGTCGAAACCTTGGGGTCGCCCCCTACCGGAAATTCCTCTAGCGGCAGCGGCCCCAGATCCGGCAGGGGACGCTCAAACTCGGTGACCACTGTTTTCGATGCCGGGCCGCCCCCCGCCCGCTCGCAGTTCGTCCGCACGATTGCCCAAGCTTCAGGGGAGAGCGATCGCGTCTTCAGCGCATCCATGATGTGGGGCGCATCTAGCGTGTCTTTGGGGTATAGATTGTGGGACTTTGCGCCGCGGGCATGAACTCCTGCGCCCTTGAGCTGCTTGATGATAAACGCGGTCAGCTTGCCGCTGAGGGCAGAGCGGGCTGCTTCGTCCACACCCACCAGCACGCTCTGGGTAAAGGCGAGACGCTGCTTCAAGGAGAAAGCCGTGCTATCGACATAATCTCCCGGCTGATCCTGATCATCGAAGTCCTTCGCATCCACCAGCACCACTTCGTCAAAGCCATGCCCATGCCAGTAGGCCAGCATTTGCTCGTTGGTTTTCAGCGACACCATGCTGTGGTGTTCTTGCGAAAAGCCATTCCACACCAGCACAGGCAAAAAGTTGGTAGAACCGGGGAAGGCTGTGTGGAAGTGCATAAACGAACTCATGATGTAGGGTTCGCCTAGCCCGCCGTCGCCAATGGTAAAGGGAAATAGCGTGTCGGGATACAGCAACGCCCCGGCCATTGCAAAGTGCTGCCCCTGGCCCAGGGGCCCCGCCGGAGCCAGCAGACCGGGAATAAAGCCAGACAGGTGGCCCAACAGTCCGTGCCGCTCCCGGAAGCGATCGCGCATTTGCTGCACCGTGGTAATGCCCATATCCTCCAGAGAGCGATCGAGGAACATGGCGCTATAGAATCCTGGCGCGTGGTGTCCCACCTCCGTCACGATGTTTTTGTAGCCCAGCATCACCAGTGCGGCATACGCTTCGGCCTGGCTGGCAAAGCCGCCGGGGTGTCCAGATCCTTTGCTGCCGCAGATTTGCACCGTCAGGTAGCGCAGCGCGTCAGCATAAAGCAGGGTTTGGAAGACAGCGGCGGGGTCTGTTGGCGTGGCGATCGCCCTTGCCCCTTCAGCGATGGCAGGTGTAGCCCCGTAGGTCTCGAATCCCGGCAGCGTTTCACCAAAATACTGAATCCCTTCACAAAATCCCGGAGCCATCTGGGTCGCCGTCATGCCACATCCCCCCGCTGAGATAAACGCTAGAAACCGCAAAACACAATACATCATCGTATCTCAGGTGGGGAGCCAGATTGGTATTTAGGTTTCAATGATTGCCATTAGGAGTATTGGATTGAGTATTGGCTCAGGATTTACGCACTTGCGATAAGCTCCGGCGGTCGCCCGTCTGGGCAGAGTTGCCCTTTCCAACTCCGTTTCTGAGTATGGTGGAAGCAGCAAGCAAGCGCTCGGAGGCTAAAACGACGTGGAGACGTTAATCACAGCGGCGATCGCCGTTCTCATTTTGATGCTGGTGTTTTCCTTGATTACCAAGGCAATCCGGCTTGCCATCAATGTGGCGATTATCCTGGTGCTGCTGTTTGTGCTAATGCGAATCACTGGAGTCAGCCTGGGCGAAGCCATGCAGCCCGTGTTCGCCATCTGGGACTGGCTGCGGCAGATGTTTCAAAATGCTCAGCGATAATTCACGATAATGCTTGATAATTACCAATCCAGGGCGATCGCCCCCAAAAATCGAAAATCCAAAATCCAAAATCTAAAATCCAAAATCGCAACTCCGTCATGCAACTCCTCGACGACCTGGCAACCCATTGGCAAATCGAAGATCCGGAAGAACAGCGGCTCATCTCCAACGTCTCCTGGGCGCAATATGAAACGCTGCTGGCAGAACGGGGCGACAGCCTCGCCTACCGGGTGAACTACTTGGATGGAGTCTTAGAAATTGTGGCACCGAGCCGTCGGCATGAGTCTGGAAAAACCCGCATTGGCACGCTGCTGGAAATCTATTTCCTGGAAGCAGAAATTGAATATTTCCCCACAGGGTCTACCACCTTTCGCCAGGCACAGCAGCAGGTTGGGCTAGAGCCAGACGAGAGCTATTGCATTGGCAGCGAAAAGGAGATTCCAGATTTGGCGATCGAAGTCATCGTCACCAGCAGCGGGATGAACCGACTAGAACGGTTTCGGCGGCTGGGTATTTCAGAAGTCTGGTTTTGGCAGGGCGATCGCTTTTCGATCTACCATCTCCGCGAACAGATTCCTGAATCATTTTTGCAAACGGCTGGCTATGAGCTAGTTCAGCACAGTGAATTGCTGCCTGAACTGGATGTGGAATTCCTGAGTGAATGCGTTCGCAATCCCAATCCACTGGCAGCCGCGAAGGCATTTCGTCAGAGCGTGCGTCAGCAAATGGGACTGAACGAGGGCGATCGCCCATCTTAATATTATGCTCCTATATTCTGTTCCTCCATCTCTGCCCAAAGGCGAAGCGCCAAAATCGCAGTAGTCCGACTCACCAATCGACTCTGGTGGCTTCGATTTCTGTCAGCAGGCGTGGCGATCCTGCTTCCGCCTCGATCAGGTCAGTCGGCTAGGTTTCAAAAGATGGGGTATCAAAAAGTGTAACTGAACGTACCGTATCTCCTGAGCAGTGCCAAAGTAGGAGCATCCTTAAATTCATTCCTATGAGGAGATGATAGCAATGAAACCCGCGATGCCTTCTATGATAAAAGCGGCGATGAAACCGAACAGACTGACGCGCACCGCCTTTGGGCTGAGTTCGGCGGTGCTGTTGGCGGTGGGCGGGCTGAGCCTGATGCCGATAAACCCCGATCCAGTGATGGCGAACGAAGTGATGACGCGCGTGTTGACGGTAACGGGAACAGGGAACGAGTTTATCCCCACCACGCTCAGCCAGGTCAACCTGGGGGTGGAAGTGCGGGGGGCAACCGCAGAAGCGGCCCAGCAGGACGCGGCGCGTCGGTCAAATGCAGTGGTGCAATTGCTGCGATCGCGCCAGGTTGATAAGCTGCAAACCACAGGCATCAACCTCACCCCGGTCTACAACTACAACAACAACGAGCAGCGGCTCGTGGGCTACACAGCCACGAACACCGTCAGCTTCCGTGTGCCGACCGATCAGGCCGGCGGGCTGCTAGATGAAGCCGTAAAAGCGGGGGCCAGCCGCATCGATAGCGTGAGCTTTGTGGCCTCAGATGAGGCGATCGCCCAGGCCCAGCAGGTCGCTCTGCGCGAAGCCGTGCAGCAGGCCCAGTCCCAGGCGGATACTGTCCTGGCAGCGTTAGGTCTGCGCCGTCAGGAAATTGTCGGTGTGCAGATCAACCACGCCTCTGCACCCCCGCCGATGCCGATTCTACGCCAGTCTATGGCAATGGATTCTGCCGCTGCTGCGCCTACGCCTGTGATTGGTGGAGAACAGGAAGTGCAAACAACCGTCACGCTCCAGATCCGCTATTAGGTATCTGTTAGTTATGCATCTGCTGGTTATGCATTAGGTAAAGTACCTGTCTCAGGTCAGTCCACTCATTGAGAATGGCACTCGGTACAGATCTGACAACCTTGGTTTTGACAACCCTGGTATTGTCGATCTACCGAGTGCTGTTTCGTCTCAGAAAATGGGAATTGGGAGCGCTACACTCATGCGGGGTGAGTGTACGAGCGTGGTGAATAGAGCGCAGTGAATGTAGGAGCGCAGCAAATTCATCACGTTGCCTCAAAACGTAACTAAAGCAAAGGACTGTATGGTGGGAAATCCCAATCCATACAGCCCTGATGAAGTTTGAGGTAAACAAAGATGAAGTTTGAGGTAAACAAATTGGGCGCATCCCAGTTCTGCAAATTCGCCCTCATCCCCCAACCCCTTCTCCCAAAAAGGGAGAAGGGGAGTCGGATTGAAAGTCCCTCTCCCGTTTTGGGAGAGGGATTTAGGGTGAGGGTTAAAAAAGTGGGATACACCCAACAAATTAGATCAAAAACCAGAGAAAAATTACTCGGAAACCGCCTCGATCTTCTGCTTGATCTTCTCAGTAATCGTCTCTAGAGAAGGCGCAAACTCTTCTTTCTTCTTCAAACCAATCTTGATTTTTTCAGCAATTTCGTCAGCCGTTGGCGCGACACCATCTTTACCAGGAGTGATCCCTTTTGCCTTCACTTTCTCGGCGATTTCTTCGGCAGTCGGGGCAAACATCTCCTTCTTCTTCAAACCGAACTTGATCTTTTCAGTGATCTCTTCAATAGATGGTTTGAATAGCCCCTTCTTTCGCATGAAAAACTCGGTGCGCTGTTCGGGGGTCAGGGTGGCGAAGAAGTCGCTCTTGGGGAGGCCCTTGATCAGGCTGGCAAGCTCAGACTTTTGCTCTGGTGTCAGGGTCAGTGACTTGAAGGCCTTGCGGAGGCTGTCGCCGCCTGCAATTTCTGCGGCAAACTGATCAATCTGGTCGGGGCGCAAAACAGCAGCAAGCTGGGGGAGAACTTCCTCATTGAGCTGTTGCAACAGCTCTTTTTGAGACTCGGTCAAATCCAAATCGCTGGTTTGCGTTAGACCCGGAAACGCTTTTAATAAATCAGAAATCGAAAACTGGGAAATCGGAA
Source organism: Thermoleptolyngbya sp. M55_K2018_002 (assembly GCF_015295965.1). NCBI lineage: Bacteria > Bacillati > Cyanobacteriota > Cyanophyceae > Oculatellales > Oculatellaceae > Thermoleptolyngbya > Thermoleptolyngbya sp. M55_K2018_002. The sequence continues at coordinate 6,829 of NZ_DVEA01000032.1, read as the reverse complement.
AGGCATGGGCAGCGCTTCCCAATAAAAGGTTCAACCCCATGATTAGGGAAACTACTAAAGACAGAAACGCACGTCTCATCGGATATGTCCTTCTTGTTTGAGAGAATCAGGCTGATTCAGTTCTTTGATGTCAATCAACTTTAAGTCAATTAGCTTTAAGTCGTTGAGCTTTAAGTTAAATCAGCTTTAATCAACATTGTGCTAGTAACGGAAAACCCTCTTCTTCACCCATCAGCATTACACCAGTGTATGAAGCTGTGTGTATCCGTAAATGCGAGAAAGCAATCAAGTAGGGTTCAGGTTTAGATGGTGCAGGTTCAGATTATGCAGGGGAAGAGGCTTGGGCATGTTCCCTAAAGGCGGCGATCGCCATCACAGAAATGATAATCAGCGGAATGATTAAACTCCACCAAGTTTCGGAAACCATGACAAAATAAACCGCCGACGCGCCACCCAGCGCAAACCCCAGGATGACAGGAAAAACGCGGCCCATCCGTTCAACCGCTTCGGCTACCTCCTGGCTAGCCTGGGGGTTTTTGTGCATCGTTAGCTTACCTACGATGTACTGCACGATATCGATGGTGATCTGTGTGGTGTTGCCCGTCATCACGGTAGTTGGAATGTAGCTCTTAAATACGCCTTTGGCTTCTTTCATCAGCGCGTTTTGAATCGCCATTGCCACCACACCGGCCATCGCGATGGGGAAAATTAGATCTTCCTGCACGTCTACAAGCAGAGAGGGGGAGAGGCTTGTCGCCACGACGAGAAACACCGCGAGGGCGATCGCCTCTAGAGTCAGCAGCACCGCAAACACCGGCCACTTCTTGCCCCGTGCAAACCGAGCGACCAGTGACGTGATGGCCACCGTGAGCATAAAGATGGGCAGCATCAGCAGCCGCGTCACCGTGCTGCCTTCGTCCGATGCCACAAAGGACGACCCTGCCAGCGCAATGTTGCCTGTGACATGGGCAGTGAAAATGCCAAACAGAATAATAAATGCTGAGGTATCCACAAACCCTGCCACCCAACTCAGCAGAAACCCTGCGGGCCCGTCGCTGAGTAAAAATGAACTTAATCGAAACGTTTCACCGTCTGCCCTCGAAGTCGCAACCATGAACGCCAGTGCTCCTAGTAACAGTGATTGCAGGGGTCTATTGCAGGTCTATTTCAGAGATTATTGAACAACAGAGAAGCGCAAGAGCTTTGCCCCCGCGCCCTGATAAATAACAGCGAAGCACGAACAATGGATCGCTGGATCGCCAACAGCAGAGATCAGCAACTCGTGTCCCTAAACCTAGTCAACCTTGGAAACCCCCTTGCGCGTAGCATATTATCCCCAAGGGAGAGGGTGTTTTGTGTTTTTTGATACAGTTTGGGGTGGCCGGGGTGGACGGGGTGTGAGGGGAGGGGGAAGAGGGAAGAAGGAAGAACGAAGAGGGAAGAACGAAGAGGGAAGAAGGAAGAACGAAGAGGGAAGAAGGAAGAACGAAGAGGGAAGAACGAAGAGGGAAGAGGGAAGAAGGAAGAACGAAGAGGGAAGAGGGAGGAATGGGTTAGGAGAGTTCTGCGATCGCCTGGGAGATTGGGATTTGAATCACAAACTCGGTGCCCTGTCCTGGTTCCGAGAAGCATTCCAGCGTGCCGCCGTGCTTTTCGGTGACGATTTGATAGCTGATGGACATGCCCATGCCTGTGCCTTTGCCGACGGACTTGGTGGTGAAAAATGGGTCAAAGATGCGCTGCCTAACGCTGGGCAACATTCCTGGGCCGTTGTCGATGATGTGAATGCTGACTTGATGATCGGGCAAGACCTGGGTTTTGATGCAAATGGTGCTGGGTTCAGCCTGCTGGTCGGCGATCGCCCGCTGCTGGTCGCGTTCTTCTAGCGCGTCAATGGCGTTCGACAGGATATTCATAAACACCTGGTTGAGTTGACCTGCATAGCACTCGACAGGTGGCAGCGAGCCGTATTCCTTGATCACCCGAATCTCTTCGCGGCCAGGGCGCGTCTTCAGGCGGTTGTGCAAGATCATCAGCGTGCTGTCGATGCCGTCGTGGATGTCTACGGGCTTGGACTCCGCTTCGTCTAGCCGGGAGAAAATGCGGAGCGATCGCACGATCTCGTGAATCCGCTCGGTTCCCACTCGCATTGAGGCAAGCAGTTTGGGCAAATCTTCGCGCAGAAACTCCAGATCAATTTCTTCGGCATACTGGGTAATTTTGGGCGTGGGTTCAAGATATTCCTGCTGATACAGATCCACTAGCTCCAGCAAATCCTGCACATAGTTGCGGGCATGGGCCAGGTTGCCGTGGATGAAGTTCACCGGGTTGTTGATTTCATGGGCAATGCCGGCCACCAGTTGCCCCAGGCTCGACATTTTTTCACTTTGCACCATCTGCGCCTGGGTGCGCTGAAGCTCTTGCAGCGCGTGTTGCAGCTCCTCGCTCTGGGCGCGGCTCTGGGCGTAGAGTTCGGCCTGGTCAATGGCGATCGCCAGTTGAGTGGCCACCGATTGCAGCAAATCGCGCTCTCGCTCAGTCCACGGGCGCACCTGCTGAAAGTGGTCGCCAATCAGACAGCCGATTCGCTGAGAATGCGTTCGCAGCGGCATCAGCACCACCGACTGCACCCCCGATTCCGTCAGCAGCGCTTGAAAAACCGGGTCGCTGCACTGGGCCGTGTCGTCTACCCAAACCATCTGCTGCTGGATCAACTGCTGCACCACGTTGTCGCCAACCAGCCGCAGGGGATACTCACCCAGCAGGCTGGGCGCATGGTCGTTTTTGGCTTCTTGCACAATCTCCCAGTGCGGCGTGTCGGCCTCGGGCAGCACCCAGCAAAAGCCGCAATAGTCGATTTCCAGCAGGTTCCGCACGGCCTGAATGGTGGTTTCAAGTACCGTGTCCAGGTTGAGAGAATTGCGGATCTGGTGGGCAAGCTGGTTCAGCAGGGTTTGGCGATCGGCGTAGTCCTGAATTGCCTCTTCTGCCCGCTTGCGATCGGTGATGTCGATGGCAATGCCGCCCACCACCTGCTGTCCCGACCCGTCCGACATGGGAAATTTGTAGACCAGCGAATCGCCAATCGTGCCATCCGGCAGCGGAATCGGCTCGATCGTGGCCAGCAGGCGGCGGTTGTGAATAACCGTTTGCACGTTATGCAAAAATTCTGCTGCGACCTCCTCCGGGTACAGATCAAACAGCGACTTGCCCACCACATCCGGTGTCGGCAGGGTGAACATTTTCAAATAGGTCTGGTTGATGTAGAGCATTTGCCCGTCGTAGCTGACCATCCAGGTGGCCGTCGGGCTGTGATCCATAAATGCCTGAAAGCGCTCCTCGCTGTGGCGGCGAGCCTCTTCTGCTTCCTTGCGCGGCGTGATGTCTTGCACCGTGCCCACCATGGTCAGGGGCTTGCCGTCTTCGCTCCACAGGACATCGCCCCGACCCGCCAGCCAGTGAATGGAGCCATCGGGCCAGATCACTCGATAGTCCGCAGCATAGGCGGTTGTGCCAGCGATCGCCGATTCGATTGCCCGTTCAATCCGCATCACGTCTTCTGGGTGAATCGCCTTCGCGCAGGTCGCCCAAGTGCCATCGAAGGTTTCATCCGTCAGTCCAAACAGATGCTTCGCTTCGTCGCTGAAGTGTTCCAGATGATCCGTTGCAATATTCCATTCCCAGATGCCCGTTTGCGCTGCCTTGAGCGCCAGCCGCATCCGCTGTTCACTTCGTTGCAATGCCTTCTCGACCTCCTGACGCTGAGCCTCTAGCTGGAGGCGATCGCCAATATCTCGCCACGTTGCATGCAGAATGGTGCGCCCCTGCCACTCGATCGCCGTCAGCAATACCTCCACCCACAAGTCTTCCCCATTCATGCGGTGGTGCATCCATTCAAATCGGTGACTGCCCTGTCGCAGGGCGATCGCCATCATCTCATTTGCCGTTTCAAACGAGGGTCGTCCGTCGGGCTGCACCATTGGTGAGAGCAGGGCAGGATGCAGCGATTGCACTTGCGCTTTGTCAGTGCAACCCAGCAGGGCGATCGCCGCTGGATTGCAGTCAATAAACACGTCACCATCGATCAGCAAAATGGCATCGGCAGAGCGCTCAAAAAGCTGGCAAAAGCAGTCTTCGGGTAGGGGCAAACCGAAACCAGCAGGCTCAACCATAGACTTTTAGAACTTGGAGGAGAAGGGGGTAATATCCATCATTAACAGCCACTGTATACACACATCTCGATTTTTTGCGTCAGGTTCTGAAAGATCCCCCTGAATCCCCCTTATCAAGGGGGACTTCCGAAAGATCCCCCTGAATCCCCCTTATCAAGGGGGACTTCCGATCTAGTTCTCCCTGCTGCGAGTCACTCCGGGTTCGATTCCCCCCTTGTTTAAGGGGGGTAGGGGGGATCAGTTCCCCCCCTTGTTTAAGGGGGGTTAGGGGGATCGAAGCATCGTAGCTCAAGCCTAGAAGACCTGTGTGTACACAGTAGGGTGGACGGCAGAAAGGTCAACAGCACATGAAGGGGCGGGCAGGGATGCAGCGTTGGAATGCAGAAGCCTTGGGCTGAACCCTTGGGCTGAACCCTGACATGGAAGGCGATCGCACCCTTACTCTATAACGCTTTACCCCAAATAGCACCTAGCCAGAGTGCCCTATTCCGCATTCTTGCTAACAAACAGAAGCCTTTAACCTGACCCATCGACAGCTAACCTGACCCAATCTACAGCCCTGAATTCGGAGATTCGGACATATTGGAACCAGGCCCCTGATTCCTTTATCTTCTCATCTCTCGCCTTCCAAAGCTTACCCCAACTGTTGCCGCAGCTTCAGCGCATGGGACAAGCTCAAGACATCGTGCTGCCAGGTGGGCAATATCAGGGTCATGGCGATTTCTTCGACCGTATGCACCAGCCCCACTGCCACTGCCAGCGCCAGCGGTGGCCCGCCTTGTCCAAAACCAAACAGTGCAATGCTGGCGACAAAGAGCGTGATTCCCCACAGCTTGGCAGAATAGGTATGGTAGCTAGCGGGCTTGCCGTATTTGGCCAGGTTCACCCCCCACCAGAGAAGCTGCGCTGCCACCACCGCCAGCAGCGGTCTACGAAACGCCGTGAGGATGTCTGGATGCACCCGCCACGCTGCCACCGCCAGACACAGATACAGCGTCACATCCGCCCAGCTATCTGCGGCCCGCACGGCCGCCGTACTCACGCCCAGCCGCTGTGCGATCACCCCATCGAAAATGTCCGATAGAAATGCGGCAATGTAGCCCGCTAAGAACCAGGGCGTGACCGAGCCATCGAAGGCATCCCAAAGCAGAAAAGGGGCGATCGCCAGACGGAAATAAACCAGAAGCATGGGGAGGTGGGTCATATCGGTTCAGCCTTGAGGACTGGAGAGTTTGGCATCTTTACTCATCTTTCCCATCACTCCATCCCGCCATCCCCCCATTCCGCCCTTCTTCGGGAATCGTTAAGAAGATCCGGAACCCTCCGAAATCCTTAAACTCGGCGGCGTAGACTTCAAGGTAGCTGTGACATGAGACATCAACCCTATGACGACATCCGGAAACAGCCCCTATTCCTCGTCAGGACAGCCCGAAACCACTGGCAGGTATCTCGTCCTGCTAGATACCGACAATATTGATGACGGACTCCGTGCGATGGACGATTCGGCGGGGATTCGCCATTTTGCCCATTCTGCGGACTTTCGCGACCATTCCCCCAGTGGTGAACAGCTTGCCAGCGAAGAGTCGCTTGTCTTTGACGAATTGGGAGTGGCAGTGGTGACAATGGAGCCAGGTCAGGCGCAAGCGCTGAATGCGGCGACCATGCGCGGTGGCTCGGTCATTGCAGTCGAACCGGAGCGGGTCGTGCGGGCGATCGAAGACCCCGATCCCGATGGCTATTTGCCCGCGCCACCCGGATTTGCAGAGACGGACATGATTACAATCCCTGTGGACTACCTCAAGGGCTATCGGGATGCGGTAAATCATCTGGTCGCTCGGCTACTGCCGAAAGAGCAAGAGGCGGAGTCGGTGCTGGGTCGCGGCGGGGCCGTTGCTGATGGCTCCATCACCTGGGGGCTGGACGTAACGAAAGCCAGCATCTCGCAATATAGCGGGCTGGGGCTAAAGGTTGCCGTGCTGGATACGGGCTTTGACCTGACCCATCCCGACTTTGTGGGGCGGGCAGTGTCTAGCAAGTCCTTTATCGAAGGAGAAGAGGTGCAGGACGGCAACGGTCACGGCACACACTGCATTGGCACGGCCTGCGGGTCGAAGCTGCCGGAGATTTTGCCGCGCTACGGCGTGGCCTATAATTCCGAAATCTATGCAGGCAAGGTGCTGAGCAATGAGGGCAGCGGCGCAGACGGCGGCATTTTGGCGGGCATCAACTGGGCGATCGCCAGCGGATGTCAGATCATCTCTATGTCGCTGGGGGCGATGGTGCTGCCCGGTCAGAACCATTCTGCGGTATACGAAAACGTGGGTCGGCGGGCCCTGCGGCGCGGCAGTTTGATCATTGCGGCGGCGGGTAACGACAGCTTCCGGCAGTTTGGCGTGATTGTGCCCGTCAGCCATCCGGCGAATTGCCCTTCGATCATGGCGATCGCCGCTCTGCGCCCCAACCTGAAGATGGCCTCCTTTTCCAACGGCGGCATCAACCGCAACGGCGGGCAGATTGACCTGGCGGCTCCTGGCGTAGACATATACTCTAGCTGGCCCATGCCCACCCGCTACAACACCATCAGCGGCACCAGCATGGCCACGCCCCACGTCGCCGGACTGGCCGCCCTCCACGCCGAAGCCACAGGCGCACGCGGC
>NZ_DVEA01000271.1:0-12551 GCF_015295965.1 Thermoleptolyngbya sp. M55_K2018_002 | reverse complement strand
TCTGTCTGAAGGGTGAAGAGAGGATGGAAAAAACGAAAAACGAAGAACGAAAAATGGAACTTCTTCCCTCTCCGTTCTTCCCTCTTCCCTCTTCGTTCTTCCCTCTTCGTTCTTCCCTCTTCCCTCTTCGTTCTTCCCTCTTCTCTCTTCGTTCTTCCCTCTCCCCCCTCCCCACCCATGACCTCCCTCAGCACCCTCTCCATCCGCCGCCACATCGGCACGCTTATGCTCACCCTGACCGCAATCGTCCTGGGTGTATTTTTCCTGGTGCGGCTGCCAGTGGATTTGCTGCCGTCGATTACCTATCCGCGCATTGGGGTGCGGGTGGATGCGCCGGGAGTTGCGCCAGAGGTGGCGGTAGACGAGATTACGCGGCCGCTGGAGCAGGCATTTTCGGCGACCGATGGTGTGCAGCAGATCTATTCCCAGACGCGGGAGGGACGGGTCAGCGTAGACCTCTACTTTCGTCCTGGGGGCAATATTGACCGCGCCTTAAACGACGCAACGGCTTCCTTCAACCGCGCCCGCAGCCGATTGCCCAACACGATTCAAGAGCCGCGAATTTTCAAGTTTGACCCGTCCCAGCTTCCGGTGTATGAGTTTGCGCTGACATCCGATTCGCTCCAGTCGGTTGATCTGCGCGTGTTTGCCGACGAAGAACTGGCGCGGGAACTGTCGGTGGTGCCGGGGGTGGCCAGTGTGGATGTGTCGGGCGGCGTGCGCGAAGAGGTGCAGGTGAATGTAGACATCAATCGTCTGCAAGCGCTGGGCGTAGGCTTGACCGATCTACTCAACGCGCTGCGGGGGCGCAATCAGGACGTATCGGGTGGCCGCTTGCAAGGCGGGGAAGCAGAAGTGCTGATCCGCACAGTCGGACGGTTCCAGTCGGCAGAGGAACTGCGGAACCTGTCGCTGCCTGTAAACGGGGTCAGCAGCGCGTCTGGCGGCGAGGCATCGACCAGCAGTTTTCCGGAAGCGCGGCGCGTCTACCTGCGAGATGTGGCGCAGGTGGTGGATGGCACTGAGGAACAGCGGATTTTTGTGACGCTGAACGGTGATCCAGCGGTCAAGGTCAGCATTCAAAAGCAGCCCGATGCCAATACGGTGTCGGTGGTGGAAAGTGTGAAGCAGCGGCTGGACGAACTGGAGCAAGCAGGAATCTTCCCAACGGGTATGGCAGTTCGCACCACGCTGGACGAGTCGCGGTTTATTCGCAACTCGATTTCCAACGTTGCGATGTCGGGACTGATTGGGGCGCTGCTGGCGGCGATCGCCGTCCTCCTCTTCCTGGGTTCACTCCGCCAAACCCTGATTATTGTCTTTGCCATCCCCCTGGCTACGCTGATTGCGATTTTGCTCATGGGCACTTTCGGGCTGACGCTAAACGTGTTTAGCCTGGGCGGTCTGGCGCTGGGCGTGGGCATTGTGGTAGACAACTCCATCGTGATGCTGGAGAGCATCGTGCAGGGTGTAGAAGCGGCCAAGCGTCGCCGCGCCGTAAACAGCATTGAGACTGCTGAATACTGCACGACCGAGGATGGGGAAATACCGGATGAATCGAACAGCGGCGGGCATGATTACGGTTACGGCAATGGACATGGCAACGGTCACGGTTCCAGCAATGGACATGGCAATGGCAACGGGAATGGAAGCGGAAATAGCGATGCCAACGGGAATGGGAATGGGAATGGCAACGGGATTTATGACAGCCGTAGAAACGACTATGCCCCCAGCAGCGATGTTGAAAATGTGACCCGTGGACGCACAGGCAAACGGGTCAGCGCGACGGCGTTTCTCCTGCGGCAAGCGGAATTAGCCAGCCAGCAGCTAGAGTCGGCGCTGGTCGCGTCCACGACCACCAATCTGGTGTCTGTGCTGCCCTTTTTGCTGATTGGCGGCTTCTTTTCGCTACTGTTCAGCCAGTTGATTCTCACCATTAGCTTTGCGGTGGCGGCTTCCCTGATTGTGGCGTTGACGGTCGTGCCCATGCTAACCTCGCGGCTGCTGGCGGTGCGCTGGTCGAGTCGGGTGGGCGATTCGGCTCCGCTGCGGGCGTTTCGAGCGCGGCTGGCGGATGCAACGCATACCTATGTGCGGGGGCTATCGTGGGTGCTGCGGCATCGGCTGGTGGTGATTGGGCTGGCGATCGCCCTGTTTGGCGGAACCAGCTTTTGGATGGCGGGTCAGTTGCCACAGGAGATTTTGCCCCGTATCAACACCGGACAGGCAAGGCTCAACGCCCAGTTTGCCCCTGGCACGTCTCTAGAAAACAACCGCCGGGTGATGGCAGCGGCCGACCAAGTTTTGCTGCAACAGCCTGAAGTAGAGTACCTCTTTTCTACCGCAGGCGGGTCGCTGTCTGGCAGCAACACCAACGCCAACGCGCTGCGTGGATCTAGCACCATTACCCTAAAGCCAGGAACCAATGTGGCTGAGTTTACTGAGCGGATGACCGCCGAACTGAATCGGCTAAACCTGGTGGGAACGCGCCTGCGGCTGAGTCCAGAATCGGTGCGGGGGCTGATTGTCAACAACTCGCCCGTGCGGGGGGCCGACGAGGACATTTTGCTTCAGGGGAGCGATACCCGCGCCCTACAGCAGGCGGGGCGCGAAGTGCTGGCGGCGCTCGATTCGCAGGCCAGGCAGGCCCGCTATCGCCCTGATGCGGATCAGGCGCAGCCCGAAATCCAGGTGCGTCCCGATTGGGAGCGGGCTTCGCAGTTGGGACTTTCCACCGAAGACATTGGTGACACGATTCAGACCGCCATTACCGGATCGGTTCCGACCCAACTTCAGCGGGGCGATCGCCTGGTGGATATCCGCGTGCAGCTTGCCGACAATGCCATCCAGCGCCCGGCCCAGCTTGCCCAACTGCCCGTCTTTACGAGCGGTAGACAGCTTGTGCGGTTGGCGGATGTCGCTCGGATTGAAGTCGGCGAAGCGCCTGGAGAAATTCAGCGGATCAACCAGCGGCAGATTGTCCAAATTGTGGGCAACCTGGTGGATGGCGCAAACCTCAGCGATGCGATCGCCGAATCGGACGCGATCCTGGCTGGGCTGACGCTGCCCGAAGGCGTGAGCCGCCTGCCCAGCGCCAGTGCCCAAAGCGCTCAGGAAGTGCGTTCATCCCTGATTCTGCTGGGGGGGCTGGCCGCCTTTCTGGTGTTTGTGGTGATGGCGGTGCAATACAACTCGCTGGTCGATCCGCTGGTGATCATGCTGACAGTTCCCCTAGCGCTGGCGGGGGGCATTTTCGGCCTATTCCTGACCCAAACGGCGATCGGTGCGACGGTGATTGTGGGCGCAGTGCTGCTGGTGGGCATTGTGGTCAACAACGCCATCATTTTGGTAGAACTGGCGAATCAAATCCGCGAAGAGCAAGGGTTAGACCACCGCAGCGCCATGCTGCGAGCCGCGCCGCAGCGCCTCCAGCCCATCCTGATGACCACCATTACCACCGTGCTGGGGATGTTTCCGCTGGCGTTGGGCATTGGCGAAGGGTCAGAATTCCTGCGGCCGCTGGGAATTGTCGTGTTTTCTGGTCTGTCGCTGGCGACGCTGCTAACGCTGTTTATCATCCCTAGCTTCTATACGCTGCTGCATGAAGTGCCCTGGGCCAAAGGCGCAACGCTGGGCGCAAAGCGGCTGCGGCAACTCAGCGGATCGACTCGCAAGCAGCCGTTGACCAAGTAGGCAGGGACGCTAGCCCAGCCCCCGGTCTGCCAGGGTTGCAACGATCCGTAATTTTCCGTAATTTTCAGCTTGCAACGACCTGACCCGATTCGAGCTACAATTTCGGGACGAATTCGGGTTGTCTGGAGGATCAGTCCAGGCAGCAGATGTTTGCCATGCGAGGGGCGATCGCCCTGTAGCTTGGCCGTATCTGTGGGGAAAGTCCGGTGTAAATCCGGCGCTGTGCCGCAGCTGTGAATGAGCGGATCGACGAGGGCCTGAGGGCCCATCACAGAACCCGCCTCAAAGTCAGAATGCCCGCCCGATGCCGCCCATTGCAATGCCCGCGATGCACGGGTCGAGGTAAAGATGCAACATTTAGAACGGCCGCAGCCTCCGAAGGCGGAGGTTCACGGGCCTGCGCTTCGTTCGGCGATCGCCCCGCCGCCGACTCCCCTTCCGGCCATGGATTGCGTCGGTACGGTGCTGTCGTCGATCGCCCTTACGCCAACGATTCAGGCCATTCGCCTGCATCTGGATCAGCCAGCCTTCCGGTTTTTGCCGGGGCAGTCGGTCTGGCCCCGATTTCAGCGAGACGGCAAGCAGTTCACCAAGATTTACTCCATCGCGTCGTCGCCCTCGCGCTGCCCAGAGGTGGAATTGTGCGTGTCGCGGGTGGGCTGGAGTTCCGCCTATTTACAAGATTTACCCATCGGTGGGGCGATCGCCCTGCGCGGCCCCTACGGCTTGATGACGCTGGCGCACCTTCCCGACCGACCGCGCCTCTACATTGCTGAAGGCTCTGGGATTGCCCCCCTAAAAAGTCAGATCGACTGGCTCTATGAGCAGGGCTTTGACCAACCTGTGTGGCTGGTGCAGGCAAATCCAGAAACGCCAGACTATTTGCCCTACCAGGCCGATTGGCGATCGCTCTCGCAGCGGTGGCCGACATTTGGCTATTTACCCACCCGTCCAGACCAGATTCGCCAAACCTTGAGCCAGATGCACCTTGACTGGCGAGGCGTGGATGTGGAAATTTGCGCGGTGGGCGATCGCCCGGCCCAGCTTCAGGACGTAGCAGTGCTGCTGGGGGCTAAACTAGACCAGGTACGCTCAGAATCGTTTTACGCCTTTTAAACACCTTTTAACCGCCCTTTTTAGCCGCCTGCGTTTTCCCATGACGACTCCGCCCGGTGACCCCCCTGCATCAAACGCCTCGCTGCCCAACGCCATCGAACCCAGCCCAACGGTTGCGTCTCCAGAGCCATCCGAAGCGCCTGCGGGCGATCGCCCAGACTTGGAAACTCAGCGCAGCGCCAGCTTTTGGAAGACCCAGCGAGAAAATGGGCTGGTTTTGGCGATCGCCCTTGCTCTGGCGCTAGTCATTCGGCTATTTGTGGCAGAACCGAGGTATATCCCGTCTGATTCGATGGTGCCGACGCTGCAAGTGGGCGATCGCCTGGTGGTCGAAAAAATTTCCTATCGGCTGCATCCCCCCAAGCAGGGCGACATCGTGGTATTTGACCCGCCGACCCAGCTTCAGCAGTTGGGTTACACGACCGATCAGGCGTTTATCAAGCGGGTGATTGGTCAACCCGGACAAACGGTGCAGGTTCACCTGGGCAAGGTCTGGATCGACGGAGAACCGCTGACAGAACCCTACATCGCAGAGCCACCAGGCTATGAGATGCGTTCCGTCACCGTGCCATCCGGCCATGTTTTTGTCATGGGCGACAACCGCAACAATAGCAACGACTCCCACGTTTGGGGCTTTTTGCCGGTTGAAAATATTATTGGTCGAGCGATCTTCCGGTTCTATCCAATTGCCCGCTTTGGCAGGCTAGAAACGCCAGATTTCGGCGTGCCCGCCCTCAAAACTGGAGCGCTAAACGAATAGGGAAGCACCCTGCAATACACAGGACTTCCCTTTTTCACTCAGGTTTTGGAGGTGCGTCAGATTACGCCAACCCCCTTGCTGCGATTGTCTTCATCTTCGGTCAACTTGCCATCTTCATCCGTGTCATTGATTTCGGCGAGTTCGGCGGCGCGGGCGGCCGCTTCAGCTTCTTCTTTCGCCTTCAGATCACCCGGCACTTCGTAATACATTTCGGGTTCCACGGCAAAGTTATTGACCAGACCTTCGTTGTCTACCGTATAGCCCGCAGCCGTATCAATGTCGCCTTCAGCGGTCGGCGTTTGTTTGTAGGCATCACCTTCGCGCTCTTTGCGGGCAGCGGTTTCCGCAGGAATGATACCGCGATCATACGTGTCTCGTTCGACTCGTTCGTTCGTTGACATGGAATTGTCCTCCAATAAATTTGTAGGCGGGTTTCAGAGAAGCTTTTCGGTGGCGATCGCCGCATTTTTGAAAGTCTTGAAAGCTCCGAAAAGGCTTCAAAGAAATGCAAAAACAAAACCCTTAAATTGAAATCTGAACTCTAGTTCATTGCTTCAATCGGACTAACTGATTTTTGCCAGTCAGCACTCAAATTAAACATGCGGATTCGGATCAACTTCGGGCACGATGTCAGGACGATCCTTATCTTCCCACCCTGTTGGGCGGCGAGAGTTATACCAGGCAATAGACCCCAACCCTGCCGCAGCCAAAAAGCCAATCACAAATACTGCTGCTAGAGATACGCCTGCACCCTCCTGGGCAGCAGAAACCGCAGGTTCCACTAGAAATAAGGCATTAAAATTCAGAAAATTCTGCACGTTTGGCACCTCAACTCAGAGACTATTAGCGCGAGATTGAGATACATTGGCGACCCGATAGTGCCCTTTAAGGAATTAATTTGGGGCAACGTAATAACTGTTTATCGCTGTTTCAATCTTGCTGTATCACAGCATAAATCAGTAAGATTTTGGCGGTATCTTCCACAGGGCATGTTGGGCGATCGCCCCTAGTGATAGGTTTGAGACGGGCTTTTCCATCTATAGGAATATAAAGCCCCCATTTCTGAGGGTGGGTGTATAGCCTCCCGTGCGATCGCCATAGGTAGCGACATCCAGGCATTGTAACTGCGGCAATCCCCAAGCTTCTCGCGCTATTCTGGCCTCATCTCGATTTAAGAGAAAACGGATGCAGTTGAAGACTTCTGACGGGCTGCGTCTGCGAAGCGCGATTCAACCCCATCCTCATTGCAGGCGGGTAAGTTTCGACAGAGATGGGTAAGACACCAAGGTAAGCTATAGAGATAGGCTATAGAAATATGGATAAGATTCGGCGGGTGCTGCTGGTCGGCGGCACACATGGCAACGAGTTGACGGGAATTTACCTGATCCGGAGACTTCAACACGCTCCCCAACTGATCTCGCGCCCCAGTTTTGAGACGATGACGCTGCTGAGCAATCTGGAGGCGATCGCCGCTGGAGTGCGCTATGTCGATCAGGATATGAACCGATGCTGCGATCGCGCCCATCTAGAACTGCCAGAACCCATCGATTATGAAGTCCGTCGGGTGCAGGAGATCAACCGTCGCTTTGGGCCCTCCGGCTCCACACCCGCCGATGTCATTCTCGATATCCACAGCACCACGTCGAACATGGGGATGACACTGATCCTGGATGATCATCACCCGTTCAAGCTGCGACTGGCGGCAGCCCTCAGCGCCCAACAGCCCGACCTGCGGATTTATAGTTCGGCCAACTCAGGACGACAGCAAGACGCGCTGCGATCGCTCGGTCGGTTTGGCATTTGCCTGGAAGTTGGCCCAGTCGCTCAGGGCGTGCTACAGGCAGACCTGTTTCAGCGCACCGAGGCGCTGGTTCAGCGAATCCTGGATGTGCTAGACCAACAAAATCGAGACGAGCCACTGCCCAAGGTGCAGCCCGTGCCCACTCAACCCGTGACCACTCAACCCGTGACCACCCAACCCGTGACCACCCAACCCGTCACCATGCAGCCGCTAACGGTTTATCAATATTTGGGCACGGTGCCCTATCCCAGAGATACCGAAGGACAGATCACTGCGATGATTCATCCCCACCTCCAAGGGCGGGATTATGAAAGCCTGAACCCAGGGGACCCCATATTTCTCTCACTAACTGGAGAAACGCTGCTCTACACGGGCGAAACGGTCGTATTTCCCGTGTTCATCAACGAGGCCGCCTACTATGAAAAAGACATTGCGATGGTGCTGACGCAGCGGCACGATCTTCAGGTGGATTTTGCAGAAACCCTGTAGATAGAACCGCTACGAGCAGAACCGCCTGGGCAGAACGCAATCAGCCAACGCTATTGCACCCGAATGCGCGACAGAATCGCCCCGCGATAGTAATGCGTCACGATGTCTCGATAGCTGGAGCCTTGGGAAGCCATGCCAAACGCACCATACTGGCTCATACCAATGCCATGCCCAAAGCCCCGTCCCGTCACCTGGAAGCTAAGGGGAGCCGCTGCGCCCTGAGCGCTGGCCACTTGACCTGCCTGGGGTTGAATTGTAAACAGGGTGCTGCGGAGATTCAGCGCCTGTCGCATCTGATCGCCCGTTAGCTCTCTGCTGCCTGAGTCCCCCACCACGCGCACCCGCCGCAACCGCTGATTGGGCGAAGCCTGAACCAGTTCAAACCGGAGGATATTGCCCACGCCCGTAATGCGCTGCCGCATCTGCTCAGCCGTAAAGGTTTCCGTCCACTGAAACACGGGAGCTGCTTGGTCATAGTCGGGCACGCCGCGCAGGTAGGGCAGCGGACTTACCCACACATCTTCGGAGTTTTCCGTATGGCCACCAGAGGAGGAGTGATAAACCGCGTTGATAAGTTGTCCGTTATAGGTTAGCACTTGCCCACGGGTTGCTCGCACAGCAGCAATCGTGCTGCTGGCTTCTTTTTCTGCGCCGCCATAGGCCTGCCAGCGTGTGGTGTTGCCTAGGTCGAAGACGGTGTTGCCACTAGTCTGCCGCTGATAGAGGGCATAGGTGCGGGCGGCAACGGCCTGGGCCTTCAGGGCTTCTAGATGCCAGCTTGCGGGCATTTCGCTGCCTACCACACTGTAGAGGTATTCCTCCAGGTCAACATAATTTACAGCGGTTAGCCCAGAGGAGGTAGGCACTACCAGCACTCGCCCGCGATAGTAGCGACCGCGCGTGTTGTCGTTGGGGTTGTCGATATAAACAAATCCGCCGTTTTGCGGCTCTAGCCAGACGGCGCTGAGTTGCCAGTCGTTGATTTTTAGTCCTGTGGTGTCGGGCGTGGCAATGAGCGACGTTCCCTGGGGTAGCTGACCCAGCACCCGCCCGGAGCCATCTTTGAGAACAGAGGCGGTGTTGCTGCCAATTTGCACGGCGGGCACGTCGCGCTCGATCGACACGCGCAGGTCAAGCTCGGCGCGGGCAGGGGCGATCGCCACCAGCCACAGCACTGCCGTCAGCCACCAGGAGCGTTTGCCCAGTTTGAAACCCAGTTTGACGAGGGCTTGCAAAAAGCCTGTGTATTTCAGCGTTTGAATCACAACAACCTCACACCGACAGAGACAGATTGTTCAGGATCAAGAACAAAATTGAAGACAGATGGGACTGGTTTTTCGGGGATTACAGGCGAAACACTCGAAAAATTCGCAGCAAAGCCGTCGCTACGATTCTTTACAGAAGGGTATCACGGAATGTTGGGTTGAACGCAGGGTGAGGGCGTTGGCGCAGCCTTGCGGAGCAATATCGCCCCCGTTCTCTGTACTCATCCCCAGTTACATAGCTTTGCTCAAAGACCTGCAACCCGTGAGCATCAACGCTTTGCAGGACAAAACACACGTAAACCCCACTTTGTAAAGTTTCGATGAATCCCCAAAAATGCGGTCTTCCTTCGTTAGACTGCGTAATCCGCCTAATTAGTTCCAGCCAGAAAACCGCAGCTAAAGCGTTTATGATGCTTGGGTGATGTTTTTAGATCTGCCCTTTAAAAAGGATTTTGAGGCAACCTTTATGAATACTAAATCTAGTTACACCTCTGCCGATAAACCAGCGTTGACATCCAAATTGGCCTGCGGGTTAGCGGCCTTGGCGATGGGGCTGACGAGTGTGGGCATCGCGCATCCTGGACTGGCGCAGGTCAGCGTGTCCCGCCCGCAGGTGGCGCAGGCATCCCCCCTCAGTGGGAGCTGGCGGCTCGTGTCGATGGCTGGGATTGAGCCGGGAGTGCCGTCGCAAGATGTGCGGCTGACGGCGGAGTTTGTGGGCGATCGCCTGTCTGGGTTTGGCGGCTGCAATCAGTTCACCGGCCGCTATCAAACCACGGGAAGCCAGTTGAGCGTTAGTCCCCTAGCCTCGACCCAACGCGCCTGCGAGGGCTTTTTGATGGATCAAGAGTTTCGCTATCTGACGGCGTTGCAGGGCGCTCAGCGCTATGAAATTAATCCCCAGGGAATCTTGATCGTTTCATATCAAAACGAGCGTGAATCGGGAGAATTGCGCTTTGCGCCGATCGCCGTTCGGGGTCTGTGGTAGGGCTGGCTCGCGTAATGAAGAATCGAGGCTTGAGGGCTTTGACGCGCCATTACGCGGTTTCTTTGCAACAAATAACCCAAGTTCCTCCAACCCCACGGTTTGAAGCTATGGCTTTTCGCTGGGATGGGTCAGATTGACTGAGGACGGACGCTTTGTGGGGGCATTGGGCGGCGCAGCTGGTGGCGGCGCGGTCGGGGGTGTGGATGCGGCGGGCGGTTGGGCGATCGCCCCGTACATAAACAGTTCCACCAGTGCCTCAATAAAACTCTCTCGACTCGGCCATAAATTATTAAATTCACTGGTAAATTCCAGGACTGCGTAGCCCAGCAGCATACTATTGAGCAGACTAGCCAATTTTTCGGTTGGCAAGCAAGTTTGTAACTGCTCATGTTCCATAATCGTCGCCAGGTATTGTGCCGTGTAGCGATTGGCCTGGAGCAGCCCCCGTCCCAGTGCGCGTCGGTTTTCATCAGGATAGTGCCCTGCTTCACCAATGAGCGATCGCACAAATTCCTGAATTTGTTCTAGCGCCTGTAGGTGAACATTGGCATAATCTTTGATGGCTTGCGAGGCGCTGCCCATTTGGGTCGATTGTTGGCCTAAGGCCATTCCCAAACGGCTCAGGGCCTCTTTGTCTTGCATCACCGCCAGCAGCAGCCCATGTTTATTGCCAAAGTGACGAAACAGCGTCACTTCATTGACACCGGCCTGCTCAGCAATTTGCCGCGTCGTGGTTTCTGCTACGCCCTGGGTCATGAATAAATCCACAGCAACCTGAATCAGGCGTTGGCGAGTGGAGGTGCGTCGATCCGACATAGACAAATGCAAGTGAAACTTGCACAGAAAGGTTGACTACTGCTAAGCTCAGGATGTAAGTAGCACTTGCATTACCCCTACTGTAGCGACATCTTTACCAAAAAGGCAGGATGCACCCCAGCGAGCTAGTTAAAAAGCCATCGGTATCTCTTGTTCAGGACATCCTTTAATCTCCTGCTTGACCGACTTTTTTCTTCTGGAACCTGTTTATTAGCTAAATATTGCGATCGCCCAGTAGGCCTGCAAGCCTCATCACTAAGGATGATCTATGTCATTGATTTCATTTAGCCCCACGCTCAAGGGTGTCAAACTACCCCCGTTGAGTTGGGGACACGTCTTTTTCTTTGGGGTGTACCACATTCTTGCGCTCACTGCCCCATTCCACTTCTCCTGGGCAGCCCTGGGGGTCATGCTGTTTTTGCACTGGCTCACTGCCAGCATTGGCATCTGTTTGGGCTATCATCGCCTGCTGACGCACCGCAGCTTTCAGGTTCCCAAATGGCTGGAATACATCCTGGGAACCATCGGCGCTCTCGCCGTAGAAGGCGGCCCCATCTTCTGGGTTGCGAGCCACCGCCTGCACCATGCCCACACCGAAGAGGAAGAAAAAGACCCCTACGCCGCTAGCCTGGGCTTTTGGTGGAGCCACTTGCTGTGGATGATCTTCCCCCGCGAAGAATTCTTTAACAAAGAAGCCTATCGCCGCTTTGCCCCAGACATGGCGCGTGATCCCTATTACCAGTTCCTCGATCGCTACTTCCTGTTCTTGCAAATCCCTATAGCAGCCGTGCTGTATGCCCTCGGCGGCTGGCAGTTTGTGCTGTACGGCATCTTTGTCAGGACGGTTTTGGTGTGGCACAGCACTTGGTTCATCAACTCTGCCACCCATATGTTCGGCTATCGCAACTTTGACTCCGACGACAATTCTCGTAATCTCTGGTGGGCTGCCCTTTTTGCCTATGGCGAAGGTTGGCACAATAACCACCACACCTATCCCAACATGGCCAAGGCAGGTCTGCGCTGGTGGGAAATCGACATGACTTGGTGGGCAATCCAGGTGCTTCGCGCAACGGGACTGGCCAAGAAAGTGGTGATGCCGCCTTCCCAGGCGATCGCCAAGATTAGCCCCTCTACCTGAGCCACCTTTGGGCTTCGCAGCGCTCTCTAGCAATGCGAAGAGTCCCCTAAGACGATTCTAAATGCACAAGCCGCTGCCAGAGTTTTCCCCTTGGCGGCGGCTTACGCAATAAAAGGCAGCATCCTCAGCACAAGGATAGATTTGTGCTGATACTTACAATTGATTGTCTTTAAGGTTAAATACTTCGTCATTTTTGCTTGAAGTTCAAACTCAGTCCGTTCCGCTTTTTGTAAAGCAAGTGATGGAGCAAGCTCCAAGTCATTCTCTACTAAACCCGCTGATAAAATGCCCGCTGAAATGTTTAGCTCCCTGCAAGCAAATCGCAGCAAGATGCAGCCAGATGATAGCTTCAGAAAGCTGGCATTTTGCCGCCATGATTGACAGGCTGAGGGGGCCAGATCCTCACCAGCCAGCACTTGCAGACCGCGAATATGTCAGGACTTACGCACTTGCGATAAGCTCTTTGGGTTTTGGACAATTTCTCG
>NZ_DVEA01000084.1:0-2266 GCF_015295965.1 Thermoleptolyngbya sp. M55_K2018_002 | reverse complement strand
TCAAATGATGGGGCCAGTAGGGTTCGCCTTGCGCCCGCAAAAACGCCCGTAGCTGTTGATGAACCTCGACCTCGATCACGCGCTGGTTTCATTCTCCGGTGGACTGTCCTTCATTGTGACATACTCGCTTGGTGGTGTTGGGGGGAGCGAGGGAAGGGAGAAGAGTGAAGAACTAAGAGTGAAGAACGAAGAACGAAGAACGAAGAGTGAAGAGGCTTCGTTTTTCGTTTTTCGTTTTTTCCGTCCCATCTCCTCTCCGGTAAAATAACGGGGCTGCACGATAAACCAGGCGGAGCGCGGGCTGTGAAGATTGGCATTATTGGGCTGGGGCTGATTGGTGGGTCGCTGGCGCTGGACTGGCGATCGCTCGGCCACACGATTTTGGGCATGAGCCGTCGGGCGGAAACCTGTGAGCGGGCGATCGCCCTGGGTGTGGTGGATCGGGCGAGTCCTGACTTGGCGCTGATGGCAGAAGCAGCGGTGGTGGTGCTGTGTACGCCGCTGGGGGCAATGGCGGCGACGGTGGAGGCGCTGCTGCCGCACTTGCAGCCCGATGCCATCTTGACCGATGTGGGATCGGTGAAGCAGCCGATTGTAGGGGCGATCGCCCCATGCTGGCCCCACTTCGTCGGTGGACATCCGATGGCGGGCACGGCCGAAAGCGGGCTGGAGGCCGCCCAGCGCCATTTATTTGTCGATCGCCCCTACGTGCTGACCCCCATCGACAGCACCCAACCCGCCGATTTGGAAACGGTGGCGGAATTAGTGCGATCGCTCCAGGCGCGGCTATACCAGTGCCCGCCCGCCGCCCACGACCGCGCCGTTGCCCTGATTTCCCATCTGCCCGTGATGGTCAGCGCAGGGCTGATTGCAACCTGCCTCGCGGAACCCGATGCAGCGGTGCTGCAACTGGCGCAATGCCTAGCCAGTTCTGGCTTTGCGGACACCAGTCGTGTCGGCGGCGGCAACCCCGAACTGGGGGTGATGATGGCGCAATACAACCAGACGGCGCTGCTGCACGGGCTGCATCAATACCGCGATCGCCTCGACCAGGTGATTCACTACGTCGAAACTCAAAACTGGCCAGCCCTGGAAGCGCTGCTCCAGCAAACGCAGCAGGCCCGCCCCCAGTTTCTCCGCTAGCCTGCTGTCAAGTCTTCGCTCTCCAGATGGCAGCCTCAAGATTGCAGAAGGGCGATCGCCGCTTCACACCAGGCGAGCCAGCCCTGCTCATAGTGCAGCCCATTCAGCAGCGTCAAATAGACGTATTTCGACTGGGCTGAGAGGGTGTCGGGATGCTGGAAATAACTCTGCTGAATTTCCTGATAAATGGCGAGGCGCTGCTGGTGCTGCTGGCGCTGGGTTTCTAGCTTGCGAATCATGGCTTCAGGCGGCACTAGATGACCCGCATAAAGCTTCACCAGCAGGTCGTCTTTCATGGGCATGGGGTCGTCGGGTTCGGCGATCCACTCGCGCAACGCCTGCTGCCCCGCCTCGGTGACGGAGTAAATCCGCTTGTCGGGGCGGTGGTCTTGCGGCACGGTTTCCGCTTGCAGCCAGCCTTTTTCTTCTAGTCGCCCCAGTTCCCGATAAATCTGCTGGAAGCTGGCCGTCCAGAAGAAGCCGACGGAACTTTCGACCGACTGGTCAAACCGTTTTGCCAGGTCATAGCCGCTGCATGGCTTGTGGAGCAGGGCTGCGAGGATTGCATGGGCGATCGCCATCAGAGTGCTTCAACCAAATTGCTTGACATATTCAATAATGCGAATATACCATGCTGTGTATACTCAATAAATTGAGTAATCTACTTTTTGAGCTTTTTTTGAACTTTTGGAGCCTAGTCATGAATCCGCTACCTTCCCCGCCTGATTCTGTCCAAAATTCTGCTCAGCCTGCCCAAACTTTGGTGAAGCCCGGCCGCTATACTGCCCAGATCGACACTGAATTTGTCGTGTTCCTGATTGGGATGCGAGTGAATCAGCCGTGGGCATTTGGCAAATGGCTACCCGTTGCCCGGGCGATGGGGCCGATGATCAAAACGCTGACGGAACATCCCGAAAAGGGCTTTTTGGGCGCAGAGAGCTTCTTTCGGCTCTTTCCCCTGGGCATCATGATGATGTCCTACTGGCGATCGTTTGAAGACCTGGAACAGTTTGCCCGCAGCCCCTCCGAGCTACACCTTCCCGCCTGGCAATCGTTTAACAAAGCCGTCGGCAGTGATGGCAGCGTTGGCATTTGGCACGAAACCTACTTGATTCAGCCGGGG
>NZ_DVEA01000428.1:0-2289 GCF_015295965.1 Thermoleptolyngbya sp. M55_K2018_002 | reverse complement strand
GTGCGGGGAACGGAGTTGGGCGGAATGCTTGGGCGTTGTGCGTCTGTCATAAGTCCACGTCTCGCAAACGATGGGGAAGCGTGTTCACTGGCGGCGTTTCTGAGCGGACACTGTTAAGCCAGATTTAAGCCAGATTTCGGTTCATCCAGAGTTTGGTTAAGCCAGATTTCAATCCCTAACCAGTAGAGGATCGTCTAGATGATTGCCAAATTAGCTCAATCTCCATAATCTACATTGATTATGGGCAAGACTTACGCACTTGCGATAGGCTCTCTGGGTTTTAAACAGCTTCTCGCAGGCTGCGCTCGCGAAAAATTGTCTAACTGCGTAAGTCCTACATGGATAACAGCATACTCAAGAAATTACGAATCCCGTAGGATACCCCCTTGAGAATTCCCAAGATGGGGAAGTGAAACATCATTTTGGATAGGTGATTAGATGGGTGATTGGGTAGATGGGTGATTGAGTCGGTGATCGAAATTGGGATTTTGGGTTTTGGATTTTAGATTTTGGGTTTTGGGTTTTGTGACTATCTCGGTTCTTTAGAACAGCAGGGCCGATGAAACCGATGGAAGCCCTGCGTGCGCTTAGTCTAGCAATCTAAAATCGCCAATCTAAAATCCAAAATCACCATCGGGCTGGAGGGCGGCGCGGGCTAGGCGTGCAGTTCCATAGGCGGCTTCGGTGTGGGGAGAGGGCAGGACGGGCACTTGCAACAGGCGCGATCGCACGTTTGTCCAAGCCTCATTCTGCGCCCCACCGCCCGCGGTCAGCACTTCTCGTAATGGCGTTGCGCCCAGGTCTGCCAGCCGCCGATAGCCCAGGGCTTCGATGCGGGCGATGCCTTCCAGCAGCCCATGCAGAAAGTCCACGGGATTGTCGGGGCGCGGCTCCAGGCGGGGCGGCAGGTTGGGGTCGTTGATGGGAAAGCGATCGCCCGGTTTGGGCAGGGGGTAATAGTCCAGCGGGCTGGGGCGAGACGGGTCGATCTGGGCGCTGAGGGCAGCCAGTTCGGCATCGCTAAAAAATTGCCGCAGCACCGCACCGCCCGTGTTCGATGCACCGCCCACCAGCCACAGATTGCCCAGCCGATGGCTGTAGATGCCGCTGGCAGCGTCGTCTACCCGAACGGTGCTGAGCAGTTTGAGGACTAGCGTAGACCCCAGCGAGGTGACGGCTTGCCCCGGCGTGCTGGCTCCGCTAGCGAGGAAGGCGGCGATGCTGTCGGTGGTGCCCGCGCAGATCTGGCAGGTGGCGGGAATGCCCAGGCGATCGCCCAGGACAGGCAGAATGGGGGCGATCGCCGTACCGGGCGCGTTTATCTGGGGCAACTGCACAGGCAGGTTGGCCGCCAGCAGCCAGTCGGGATAGCGCAGTGCGCCCACGTCATAGCCCAGCTTGAGGGCGTTGTGATAGTCGCTGAGACCGAGGCGGCCGTGCAGCAGGAAGGCCAGCCAGTCGGCCTGGTGGAGGAGGTGCGGGGGGGGAGCGTTTGGGGCCAGAGGCAGCGTGCTAAGGAGCCACAGGAGCTTGGCAAGGCTGGAGGTAGCGCTGAGGACGGTGTGCTGGGGCGGGGCGATCGCCCTCACCCGGTCTAGCATTGCCGCACCGCGTGCATCGTTGTAGAGCAGGGGTTCGGCCAGGGGAATTCCGGCATCGTCGCACAGGAGGACGGTAGAAGAGGTGCCGTCGAGGGCGATCGCCGCCAGGGTTTGGCGAATCTCAGCCGGAATTTGGACAATCAGCGCCAGGAGGGTGTCTCGCCAGATTTCGGCAAGGGCGCTGGACGGAATGCTTGGGAAAGGCAGGCTGGCCTGCGCCACGATTTTGCCGCTGGCATTGATGGCGATCGCCCGTGCGCCGGAGGTGCCAAAGTCAATGCCGAGAAAGGTGCGGAGAGAGGTAGCGGCTGGCATGGTGGAGGATGAATTCGGCGATCGCCTGACTGATTTGCGTGTTTCCAGCGGGGCTGGGGTGAATGCCATCGCGATAGAGGGCTTCGGGGTTTCGCAGCGCGTTCCACCGAGGCAGCAGGTCAAGAAACGGCACATTGCCCGCTGCCAGCAAGGTGCGGAGTCGCTGGCGAGCGACCTGTTCATAGTCTCGCGGGCCAGGCTGCTTTAATTCTCGCCGCAGGGGAGACAGCGCCACCAGCAGTTGCGCTTGGGGCTGCACAAACTGACGCATTTGTTCAATCGTCAGCAGGTTATCGGCAACGGGGTCGCCGCTGGGCGGACGGGTCGCAGGGCGCTGGGTAGGGCGGGGCAGCAGCAGCGACAGGGCTTCCCA
>NZ_DVEA01000261.1:0-12668 GCF_015295965.1 Thermoleptolyngbya sp. M55_K2018_002 | reverse complement strand
GATTGAAACTCTGCCTCTATATCTAGGTGATTCATGCTTCTTATAGTCGCAAAACCCCCAAATCCCTTCCAGGGATTGAAACCTATAGGGGGTATGTATGAGGAAAATCCTTATAAATCAAGGGTCGCAAAACCCCCAAATCCCTTCCAGGGATTGAAACACTTTGATCAAGGAAGTAACCTTGAACGGGTTTGATGTCGCAAAACCCCCAAATCCCTTCCAGGGATTGAAACCCGGCCCGTGGGGGTTGAACGTGAGGATGAGTTGAGTCGCAAAACCCCCAAATCCCTTCCAGGGATTGAAACATTTACCCAGTTAGCCCACAAACCCCCAAATCCCTTCTAGGGATTGAAACGTTGCAATTGCAAATTCTTCAATTCTAATTGTTGTTGTCGCAAAACCCCCAAATCCCTTCCAGGGATTGAAACATTTCGGCATGGAGATATACCAACATTTTTCTAAACCGTCGCAAAACCCCCAAATCCCTTCCAGGGATTGAAACCGAGATTGATGATCTCGTAACTGACAACTATAGAACTCGCAATAACTCGTAATTGACAATTGTAGAAATAGTGCCTGATCTGGAGCTACAGGCTAAGGGCTGCTCTCTTCAAGAGCCGCCAGCACCGCTTTGGGCTGGAGCTTGTCTTTGAACCAGACGATGCGGGCGGGTGCGTCCTGCGGCTTCACCCCCGCTTTTTCCAGATTCAGCCGTTCGGAAATCGCCAGGATTAGGTTCTCGCAGCCCGACTGCCGCACCTGCGAAAACTTTTTGCGGAGATACTCTGGTCGCCAGTAGCCGACGATTTCCAGCAGCACCGATCGCCCGTTAGGATGCACCAGCCGAAAGTCCGGAATCATCACGCTGCCGGGAATCGGGATCAGGTCTACCTCGCGCTCCAGTCGCCAGTCGGTTTTCAGGGCATCCCAGCGTTCGGCAAAGGCAGACTCCAGCATACTGTCGTAGGGTTTGCCTGGTGGATAATGGCTCACCAGTCCGCAGTCGGAATCCAGCGCAAAGCGGCGCGGCCGCACTTCGCCCGTGTAAGTGTCACGCCATTGCAGTTCAGCGTTCAGGCTCCATTTGGTGACGTGCAGCAGGGCAGGCAGCAGCTTTGCAATATCGGTGCCGTAGCGGGTGCTATTGCCAAACAGGCTGGCGGGCCCGTCGATGGTGATGGTGAAGCCGTGATCCGCGTCGCCCTCGATGTAGGCCATTAGCCCAAAGAGCTTGAGATAGCGAAACAGCAGCTTGTATTCGCCGGGATCGTTGCGATGGGCAGTGAGGATGAGGTGGCTGGCTTTGTAAAACACGCCCTGCACCTGAGACAGGTTGTAGCGGTGCAGGAGGGCATCGGGCGTGGGCGGCTCAAAGCGGGTGAGGATGCGGTTTTCGGACAGGTCGGCATAGAGTCCGGCGCGAATGTGGTCGGGGAAGACTTCGCGCTCTAGCTCGGAGCTGAGTTGGGCCGCCAGGGTTTGGAGGGTTTGCTCGGTGGCTGGGGGCGAGGGGACGCGCTGCGCCGCCAGAGCAAAGACGCGCTCTCGCAGTTGCCCTGGCTCCAGGGGGCTGACAATTTCAAAGGTGCTGAATGCTTCACTTTTGAGCAGGTGCGCCAGTCCCCGCTTGACCTTGAAATCCGTTTCTTCGCCCTCCATTTCGCGGAGTTGGCCGTCCAATTCGCCCTGGGTTTTGCCAACGTGCTGCTGGAACTGGTCGATCAGGTCGATGGCGATCGCCCGATTTGGGTCATTCAGCGCCAATCGTTTCGGCTCTAGGCTTTCGCCGCGGGGTCGGTGGATCAGCAGGTCAGACGGCAGCATCGGGGGACGGGGCGAGACGGGCGATTGGGCAATCAGGCAAAGGTTGAGGAGCCGAGGTCGGGGGGCACATCCTGCCAGCGGCCCTGACCCACGGCACGAACCGCATCCCGGAGCGACAATGCGCCCGTGTAGAGCGCCCGCCCCACGATCGCCCCCGTCACCCCCATCGGCTCCAGCGCCATCAGCCCCATCAGGTCGCTGGTCGAGCTAATGCCGCCAGAGGCAATCACAGGAATCGCAATGGCATTGGCCAGTTCTCGCAGCGCCTCGCGGTTGGGCCCTTGCAGCGTGCCGTCGCGGTGGATATCGGTATAGATGATGGCGGCTGCGCCCAGATCGGCCATCTGCTGCGCCAGGGGAATTGCGTCTACTTCTGAGGTTTCCAGCCAGCCGCGAGTGGCCACCTTGCCGTTTCGGGCATCAATGCCGACGATGATTTGCCCCGGGAACTCCTGGCACAGTTGCGCGACTAAATCGGGATTTTCCACAGCCACCGTGCCCAAAATGGCCCAGCGCACGCCCAGCCCCAGCACCTCCGCCACACTCTGGCGATCGCGCAAGCCGCCCCCCACCTCGACCGGAATCGACACCGATCGGGCGATCGCCTCAATCACGTCCCCATTCACCACATGCCCCGCCTTGGCTCCATCCAGATCTACCAGATGCAGCCGCGTTGCGCCCTGCGCCA
Source organism: Thermoleptolyngbya sp. M55_K2018_002 (assembly GCF_015295965.1). Lineage (NCBI taxonomy): Bacteria > Bacillati > Cyanobacteriota > Cyanophyceae > Oculatellales > Oculatellaceae > Thermoleptolyngbya > Thermoleptolyngbya sp. M55_K2018_002. The sequence goes on along the minus strand of NZ_DVEA01000261.1, from coordinate 10,156 downwards.
CCCACTCCTGCGCCACCAACACCGGATCATCGTGAAACACCTCCGACTGGGCATAGTCGCCCTGATAAAGCCGCACACAGCGGCTGTCGAGGAGGTCAATAGCAGGGATTACGTCCATGAGGAGGTCAGGGAATGCTTCAGATCATTGCAGTTTTTCATTATCCGTTTTTCATCATCCCACGATCTCATCATCACCCCAACACCAGCCCCGATCGCCCCGGCAGCCGCAGGGTCAATTGGCCTTCTGTAATGTGAAACTCGCCTGCACCCCAGAGGTGGCGATCGACAGGATTGGTGGGCAGGGTGTCGGCGGTGAGGGTGACTTCGGCGGGGTCGAGGCCAGCGTTGACGGCGACCAGCAGCGAGTCCTGGCCCAGCGTGCGCGAGAAGACGTAGCAATGCCCCACGGCGGCGAGGGTGCGATAGTCGCCCGTGCGGAGGGCCGGATGATTGTGGCGCAGGGCGATTAGTTCGCGGTGATAGGCCAGCGCGTCGCGATCCCACTGGTCGGAGGTGGGGAAGCCGCGCCGACAGTCGGGGTCACTGCCACCCGGTAGCCCCACCTCGTCGCCATAGTAAATGCTGGGCGCACCGGGAAAGGTGAGCAGTAGCAGGGTCGCAAGCTTCACGCTGTCGCGATCGCCCTGAGCAATCGAAATCAGCCGGGCCGTGTCGTGGCTATCCAGCAGGTTCAACTGCGTCAGGTGAATCTCCCAGGGATAAAGGTCAAGCAGTTCCTGAATTTTGGCGGCATAGCCTGCGGCATCCAGCGCCGGATAGGGACGATAGGAACGATTTTCCACCAGGGGCAAATCCACGCGATCGCCCGCCGCAAACGCAATCGTCGGCGCAGTGAACAAATAATTCATCACGCCGTCGAACTGCGTACCATCCAGCCAATGCCGTGCATCTTCCCAGATCTCGCCGACAATATAGGCTTCGGGGTTGACCGCTTTGACGCGATCGCGAAATTCCTGCCAGAACCCATCGGCTTTAATCTCATTGGGCACATCCAGTCGCCAGCCATCTACGCCCCGCTTGATCCAGTATTCGCCAATTTGCATCAGGTATTCCCGCACGGCAGGGTTGTCGTGGTTGAACTGGGGCAGCGCCCGCAGCCCCCACCAGCTTGCATAGTTGGCAGGCTTTTCGTCGTCGTAGGCCGAGAGCGGCCAGTCGTGAATGCGGAACCAGTCTACCCAGGGCGATCGGAACCCGTTTTCCAAAATATCGTTGAAAAAGAAAAATCCCCGACTGGAATGATTAAACACGCCATCCAGCAAAATACGAATGCCCCGGCTGTGGGCAGAGGTGAGCAGCTTCTCCAGCGCTTCATTGCCCCCCAGCAGCGGATCGACCTGATAGTAGTCGTGGGTGTGGTAGCGGTGGTTGCTGGCAGACTGGAACACGGGCGTAAAGTAGATAGCCGTGATGCCCAAATCTTGCAAATAGTCAAGCTGATCGACCACGCCCCAGAGGTCGCCGCCCTTATAGCCGTGGAAGGTGGGCGGTGCGTCCCACGGCTCTAGCGCGGCCGAGCTAAATACTGGATGAAGCTGGCCGCTGCGGGCAAACCGATCAGGAAAGATTTGGTAGAAAACGGCGTGTTTTACCCAGTCAGGTGTGTGGATGGACATGAGCAATGAGAACAAGGGGGTAGAGGTGGGGGTCAGGGCTTCAGAACAGCGGTCTGTTTCCGGGTCTATGTCCCCGACACCCGAACTATGCCACAAGCCACTGAAATGCTGGGTCTATCAGTTGGATCAATTAACGATCTGTCGGTGGAGACGGTTACTGCCCCACTCAGCTATCGTGTCCGATACGATGGACAGCGTGGGCTTAGAGAAGGGGCAATGGTTCACGCAACGAACTTATCCGTATCTATCCCCATATCTATCTGCATACCGTCCGAGATTGTCCGAGATGACGAAATCCTGAGTAAGGGGCCAATATTTGGGAAACGCGGACTCCGACGAGGGCGATCGCCCAAAGGGACGGGTGCTGCCAGATGAAGGGCGATCGCCGAAAGACGAATCTGTACCTATTTGATCTTACTCATTCTCGTTCTTCTTATTCGTCCTCCAAAAGCAAGAGTTGTTCGTCGATTTGCTGAAGCTGTTCGCGGGCGATCGCCTCAGAAATCACCCGCTTTCGCAGGGCCTCTTGCAGGGCGCTTTTTTCCGACAGCAGCAGATGGCGGCGGATGGCATCGAGTTTGGGGCGATCGCCCGCGTCGATTGCGCCAGAGTCCGCCCGCTGGTTGTAGCGATCGCGCAGCGATTTTTCGGCGCGGGCCACCTGGACTTGATAGCGCGATCGCAGTTCCTCATATACCGCCTTGGGCAATACGCCCGTCTTCAGCAGGCTTTCTAGCTCGTCCTGGGCAGCTTTGGCGGCGATTAGTTGCGCCTGCAATTCCTCGGTTTGGCGGCGGGTTTCTGACAGGGGCGATAGCTTTAGCTGCTTCACCAGCCACGGCAAGCTGAGGCCCTGCCCCACCAACGACAGCAGCACGGCTCCATAGACCAGCGCAATCAGATTGCCGCGTTCCGCTAGGCTGGCAGGCAGGCTCAGCGCCAGCGCCATCGACAGCGAGCCTTTGATGTTGCCCAAAAACATCACATGCTGCCAGCGCAGGGGAATTGGGCGATCGAAGGGCCGCAGCAGCGCCAATAGTGGATAGACCGACAGCAGCCGCCCCACCTGATACGCGGCGATCGCCAGCAGCACGGCCGGCAAATTGCGCCACAGCGTAAATAACTCCAGTTCCAGACCAATCAGCAGAAAAATAAACGTATTAACCCCAAAAGCAGCGTAATTCCAGAAGTTATACAGCGTGATGCGACTGGAGGCAGAAAATCGCCGCGATAGACCCGCATTTCCCACGATCAGTCCAGACACCACCACCGCGACCACGCCCGACACCCGCAGCAACTCCCCAAGCTGATACGCCCCCAGCGCCAGCGCCACCGTCAGCAAAATGCCGCTGAGGGGATCATCCGACTGGGTAAAAAAGCCCGCACAGAGATAACCCAACACCAGCCCCAGCAGCGCCCCGCCCGCAATCACCACCACAAATCGCTGCACGCCTTCCGTCAGTGTCACCGAACCCGTCAGATGCGCCTGCAAAATCAGCCCAAACAGCACCAGGGCAATGCCGTCGTTAAACAAGCTCTCGCCTTCCACAATGGTCGAAAGGCGACCCGGCACAGCAACTTCTTTGAACACGGCAATGACCGACACCGTATCAGTAATGGCCAAGATCACCCCCGCCAGCAGCGCCGGAATCCACCCCAGACCCAGCCCAAACTTCAGCACCAGCGCAGTGATACCTGAAGCCAGCACCACACCTGGCCCCGCCAGCAGCAGAATTGGCCTTAGAGTGCTGCGGAGGCGGCTGATGTCAGTGTTGATGGCAGATTCAAACAGCAGAATGGGCAAAAACAGGTTCAGGATCAGCGAGGTGTTGAGGCCAACTCGCCGGGGCAACAGTTCGGCGATCGCCAGCCCCGCAATCACCAGCCCCGTCACGTAGGGCAGCCGAAACCGCCGCGACAGCAGCGCCACCGCCGTCGCCACCAGCAGCAAAATAATCAGCACCGGAATCAGCTCCGGCACATCACGGGTCGCAGTGGCAGCGGTTCCAATCAACACTACAGGCTCAAAGCTCAATTTGAAGTTCAATCGGTTTAGATCCAACAGGTTTAGCGTTGAGTAATCCTGCTGACAAGACGAAATGAGGCAGTTGCTATAGCCTAGCTGCAAGGGGTTGAGGAGCGTTCAAGGTGACTTCAAACCGAGACTGAGAGGGCATTGGCGCAAGCCTTGCGGAATCGCATCGCCCCACAGGAATCGGATTGACAAAGCCCTGAAATCATACCGTTTTCTCAGCTTCACCTTAAGGAAATCCGGTAATCTGGGCAAGAATTCCAATTTGCCCCTAGCTTGAGATCTAGTTTTGCAACTGGTTTCGCAGCTAGTAAGGCAGCGCTAGTCACGCAGCAACTGAAAGCTGCCCATTGAAACCCTCCCACACCCAAGGAGATTTACCCTATGACCGTTAGAGTCGGCATCAACGGATTTGGTCGCATCGGTCGTCTGGTGCTTCGCGCAGGCATCAACAACCCCAAGTTTGAATTTGTCGGTATCAACGACCTCGTGCCCGCCGACAACCTCGCCTACCTGTTCAAATACGACTCCACCCACGGCATGTATCACGGCACGGTGGAAGCCACCAGCGACAGCATGACCCTCAACGGGCACAAGATTCCCTGCATGGCCACGCGCAACCCCGCAGAACTGCCCTGGGACAAGCTCGGCGTAGACTACGTGGTAGAATCCACCGGCTTTTTCACCGACTACGAAGGTGCATCCAACCATCTCACCGCAGGCGCAAAGCGGGTGCTGATTTCGGCTCCTACCAAAGACCCCGAAAAAGTCCCCACCTACGTCGTTGGCGTGAACCACGAGGACTTTGAGCCTTCCAAAGACGTGATTGTCTCCAACGCAAGCTGCACGACCAACTGCCTCGCCCCGATCGCCAAAGTGCTGCACCAAAACTTCGGCATCGCTGAAGGACTGATGACCACCGTTCACTCCATGACCGCCACCCAGCCTACCGTCGATGGCCCCAGCAAAAAAGACTGGCGCGGCGGCCGCGGTGCTTCGCAAAACATCATTCCTTCGTCCACAGGCGCAGCCAAAGCCGTGGCGCTGGTGCTGCCGGAGCTAAAAGGCAAGCTGACGGGCATGGCTTTCCGCGTCGGCACGCCCGATGTGTCGGTGGTTGACCTCACCTTCAAGACTGAAAAAGCCACCACCTACGAGGAAATCTGCGCCGCCATGAAGGCTGCTTCCGAAGGGCCCATGCAGGGTATTCTGGGCTACACCGAAGAAGAAGTGGTGTCGATGGACTTCCGCACCGACCCACGCTCCAGCATCTTCGATGCCAAGGCTGGCATCGCGCTCAATTCCAACTTTTTCAAGGTCGTGTCTTGGTATGACAACGAGTGGGGCTATTCCAACCGCGTCCTTGACCTGCTCTTGCAAATGGGCGAAGAGGATGGGTTGATCTAAGAGGGCGTTTGAAAAGGTATCGCCTGTAATGTTAAGCACTCAGAGATCCCCCCTTAGCCCCCCTTAAAAAGGGGGGAAACCGCCTTAAAGTCCCCCTTTTTAAGGGGGATTTAGGGGGATCTTGCACGCTTTGCTACAAACAGTAGGACTTTTCAAACATCCTCTAAGACCCAGTATGCAGCTTTACCGCCGCCTTATCCTAATATCAATCCTGTTGAGATAAGGTTTAGATTTTTTGTAGAAGCTCTGCTATATGGGGCTTCTACAAAAATTATTGAGGAATTATTGAAGATACTATCGCCGAGTTTGAATACAGGTTGCTAACTCTTGAAAGCCAGAAATTAATCTGTGGGGCAGCCTTCGATGAAATCCACCGCCTGATGAATCGATCCGGGCTTGGTGGCCATGAGAATTGTGGAACCCGCCTCCAGCACTGTGTTGCCCTTGGGAATGACCAGGTTTTCATGATGGTGGGGCTGATAGCCGATGATCAGAGAATCACGAGGAAAGCGGGGATCTTGGGCAATCTCAGCGAGGCTGCGGCCGACAACGCGGCAACTCGCTGGGATATGGAGCTTGAGGATTTCGATTTGCCCCTGCTCGAAGTGCATGATGGACTCGACCTGGGGATACTCAATCGCGTTGGCCATGGTGGATACGGCCAGGTCGATGGCGTTGACGACGGTGGTTGCGCCTGCGATGCGGTAGGGTTCGGCAAAGTCGCGATGGCGCATCCGCACGACAATCTGTGGTACGCCGTAGTGCTTGGCCAGCGTCACCATTGCCAGGTTGAGCGCGTCTTCTCTTAGCACAGCGGCGATCGCATCGGCCTTGCGAATGCCTGCTTCCAGCAGCACTTCGGTACTCACGGCGCTGCCTTCAAACGCCATTGCGCCGATCTGTTCTCGCGCATAGCGGCAGGCGTTGGGGTCAATATCCACCAGCGCCACCGTGTGCCCCAGTTCTACGAGCGTTTGCGCCAGACTGATGCCGATCACACCCGCACCCCCGATCAGGACATACATGCTAGTCTCCTGAGTTGACCCGTAATATTTTGGTAACTCTTTTTGGTAAATTTGGGCAAAGCCTGATTTGATTTTGGATTGGGGATTCTGGATTTTGGCGAGGGTGGTCTGGATGGGCCTTAGCCCCCACTCCCAACCTCTGAATCCTAGTCTTCCAAATAGCCCAAGTCGCGCAGGCGGCGCTGCACTTCGGGATCGTCGAAGCCGGGGGCGCGATGCTGTTCCGTTGCACCAGCGCGATCGCCATACTCCACGCCCTCGCCTGCGTATGCCCCGACAAATTCCCCAACAAACTGCTGCAAGCACTCCTGGAGAACTTCCACGTTTTCCGGCAGAATATCGCTGAGGTTGAGGGCTTCGGTGGGGTCTTGCTGAAAGTCGTATAGCTCTAGGCGATTCGCGAAGCCATCTGTCCCAGAATCACCCCCCGTTTCGATCAGCTTGTGGTTGCCGATCCAGACGGCGCGGCGCGGCTGATCGCAGGCGCGGGCCAGCACCAGTTCTGGCTGCCGCTTGTAGAGCAGGTTTACCACGTTTTGCGGCGGAATCGCTTCGGCGAACACGCGGCGATCGCCCTCGCTGCCGGGGGTATGCGCCAGGGTCAGGGTTTCTTCCATTTCGTTGGCCAGTCCGGCGCTAGTCAGCACCGTGTGGAACAGACGACGAGTAGAAACCACATCCTCGCGCACCGTGCCCTTGGGCAAATTGCCACTGGGGTCGTGAATCATCAGCGGCACTTGAATTAGCTCGTTGTAGAGCGTGATGGAGTGGCCGATGAACTGCTTTTCGCCCAGGTGTTCGCCGTGGTCGGAACACACGATGACCAGGGTGTTGTCCAGTCGCCCGCTCTCCGCCAGCCTGCGGAAAAACGCGCCCAGCAGTTCGTCTTGATAGGCCACCTCCGCGTCGTACATGCCGTCCAGCGTGGCTTTCTGGCGCTCGTCTAGCACCTCCGCCAGGGGAGCCAGCCAGCCATAGATGTCGCCATTAAACTGCTTCAGGTAATGCTGCGCCGCCTTGTCGCGCAGGACATTTGGCGCAAACCGCTCTATATACTGCCGGGGCGGGTGGTAGGGCATGTGCGTGCCCATCAGGTTCAAAAAGCTGAAAATGGGCTGATCGCTATCAAGTCCTTTGCGGTCGATCAGCAGTTGGGCTGCGTCGTCCAAGGATTTGCGCGTGTTGCCCTTAAAGCTCAGCGCCGTTTGCCAGAGGGGAACCATCAGCGGCGTAAAGGACAGCGCCAGCATCAGTTCCGACCGCGCAAAGGAGTCCTGCACCCGGTTCAGCAAGTTGGCGAGCGATCGCTTGAAAAACTGCCGATATTTGCCCACCAGCCCAGACGGAATGCCGGCCTGGTTGGGGCGCGAGGTGAGCAGGCCGCTATAGTTCAAAAAGCTGTAGAAGCCGCGCCGCAGTCCGTTGTTGATCACGCCCACCAGCGGATTGTTGCAAAAGCCCGCCGTGTAATAGCCGCCTGCGCTCAGCCGCTCCGCCAGCGTGGGAATGTGATCAGGCAGCCGCGAGTAGGACTGCAACACGCCATGCGCCGAGGGGTAGAGTCCGGTGAACAGGGTGGCGTGGGAGGGAACGGTCCATTGCGCCGCAGACACCGCATGGTGAAAGCGGGTAGACGTTGCGGCAAATGCGTCCAGATGGGGCGAGGTCGGCAGCGGGTAGCCATAACACGAGAGGCGATCGCGCCGCTGCGTATCCAGCACAATAAACACAATGTCGGGCCGCGCCGTGGACATGAGCCAACTCCCAGCGTTGAGCATTTACCCCTTAGATCATAAGGGAGGGTTGCCGGATTGGGGTCGTGCGGGAGAGGGAGATGGGGAGGGAGGAAAAAATGAAAAATGAAGAACGAAAAATGAAAAACCAAACTTCTTCCTTCTTCGTTCTTCCCTCTTCCTTCTTCGTTCTTCCTTCCAACCCTGCACTACACTAAGGGGCAACCAGTTTGAGTAACCATTGCAAGGGGCAGAGCGATATGCGCGATCGCATTGTGCCAGGGCCAGGACAGGAGTCGGTGTGGGATTATCCCCGTCCGCCTCGGCTAGAGGCAACGTCAAAGCGGGTGCAGGTGGTGTTTAATGGGGTGGCGATCGCCGACACGCAGCGGGCGAAGCGGATCTTGGAAACGAGCCATCCGCCTGTGTACTATATCCCGCCGGAGGATATTCGCATGGAGTATCTAACGCCGACTCCGCGCTCTAGCTTTTGCGAATGGAAGGGGCAGGCGGGCTACTATACCGTCACCGTGGGCGATCGCACGGCAGAAAACGCGGCCTGGTTTTATGCCAACCCGGTCAGCGCCTATGCCGAAATCAAGGATCACGTTGCGTTTTATCCGAGTAGAATGGACGCTTGCTATGTCGATGGTGAGCAGGTGCAGGCTCAACCAGGTGATTTCTACGGCGGCTGGATTACGCAGGATATTGTCGGCCCGTTCAAAGGAGGGCCAGGCTCCTGGGGATGGTAATCCTAAGTCGGATTTCTGATTTGGGTGTAGACAGCAGCGCTGTTTTGAGGCGCGTCCTTTTTGGGAAGGCTTCTACTGGTCAAAACAAAGGACAACAAGGCGGAGTCCCCAGGCTAGCTCAGGTCTGAATGTGGGTTCGCCGATGATGCAGAGATTAGGTTTGCTCATGACGGTTTTGCGAGAGACAGGTTTGCGAGAGACAGATTTGCAACAGACAGGTTTGCAACAGACAGGTTTGCAACAGGTGAGATTGCGACAAACAGGTTTGCGGCAGACGGGTTTGCAACAGATCTTGGCTGGGCTTCGGTGGCGAGGTGTGTCGAAATTTCTGGCGGCGGTGCTGCTGACTGGGAGCCAGTGGGGGCTGGCGGGCAGCCGCGTGGCAGAGGCGCAAATCCAGCCCTACTGCAATTTTTCTGCCGAAGACATTACCCAAAAGCAGACGTTCCTGGTGGGGGCGTTGCAGGGCGATCGCAATGCGGGCAATCGCTACCGCAACCTGATCGAGCAGCATGGCGATCGCCTGCGGCGCTGTCGGCGCGAAAGCTGGCTGAAAAATCAGGCGGTGTGGCTGCGGCTCTATCCGTGCGATGCACGGCCGGGGGCCATTGAGTATCTCATGGATCAGATTGTGAACCGGGGCTATAACCAGGTTTATGTAGAAGTCTTTGGCGGCGGGCAGGTGCTATTGCCGCGTGCGGAAAATAATACGCCCTGGCCGTCGGTGGTTCGCACGCCGGGGTTTGAAAATCGAGATTTGCTGGCAGAGGCGATCGCCAAGGGGCGCGAGCGGGGGCTAAAGGTCTATGCCTGGATGTTTAGCATGAATTTTGGCCATACCTATGCCCAGCGCCCCGGTGCAGAGCAAATTCTGGCCCGAAACGGACGCGGGCAAAACAGCATGACCTTTAATGGCGCGACGGGGATTAACAGTCTTGGTGAGGTGGTGTCGGAAGAGGTGTTCATCGACCCCTACAATCCCCAGGCCAAGCTGGAGTTCTATAACCTGGCGCAGGCGATCGCCCGTCGTCGGCCGGACGGCATGTTGTTTGACTACATTCGCTATCCCAAGGGCAACGGCAATGCGTCCGTCGCAGGGCGGGTGCAAGATTTGTGGGTCTACAGCCCCGCTTCACAGCAGGCGTTGTTGCAGCGGGCGCTGAATCCCAGCGGGCAAGACCTGATTCGTCGCTTTTTGCAGCGGGGCTACGTCACGGCGCAGGATATCCAGGACATTGCCACCGCCTACCCGCTGGATGGACAGCCGCTCTGGCAGGGGCGATCGCCCGACCCGCTCTATGCCTCCCTCACGCCCGACCAGGCCCGGCCCTCCCTGCAAACAGAACTCTGGCAACTCAGCGTAGCCCACGCCTTTCAGGGCGTACTCGATTTTCTGACCGCAGGCACTACACCTGCCCAGCAGGCCGGCATTCCTGCGGGCGTGGTGTTCTTCCCAGAGGGCAACCAGACCGTGGGCGCGGGGGGCTACGACTCGCGCTTGCAGTTTTGGGATCGCTTCCCAAGCAATTTGGAATGGCATCCCATGTCCTATGCCACCTGCGGCCGGGCT
>NZ_DVEA01000159.1:0-2310 GCF_015295965.1 Thermoleptolyngbya sp. M55_K2018_002 | reverse complement strand
TAGTGTGGCAGGCTACTTTACCTATGGCGTGCTGGCGCTGGCGCTGCTGACGTTTCTGTTCTGGTATTTTGTGGGGCTACCCCTCTGGCACGACCCCATTGCCGCGCTGGGTATTCATGAAATCGGGCTGGGCATGGCCCACACCGCCCACCTCGCCCACACGGGGATGACTGGCGACTCGGCCATGATGCACGCCGCCATGCCGTCGCCGCTGTTGCTGAGCCTGAAGCTGGCGATCGCCGTCTTGGTAATTGCCTGTCCCTGTGCGCTGGGCCTGGCCACGCCGACCGCCATTCTGGTTGGCTCTAGCCTGGGCGCAGAGCGGGGCTTGCTGATTCGCGGCGGCGATGTGCTGGAAAAGGCGCAGGCTTTGGACACCCTCGTTTTCGACAAGACGGGCACGCTGACCCAGGGCCGCCCGGTGGTAACGGACTGCGTACCGCTGGCGGCGGGCTGGACGGCGGCGCGGCTGCTGCAACTGGCGGCAACGGTTGAAGCCGGAACCACTCACCCACTTTCTGCGGCGATTCGCCAAGCCGCGCAGCAGCAGGAGTTGTCGCTATTGCCTGCTGCCGAATTTCAGACGCAGCCAGGGTTGGGCGTATCTGCACAAGTGGAAGGCGCAGCGGCTTACTTGGGTACGACAACTTGGCTGCGGCAAAATGGCGTTTTGCTGGAAGAAACGGTTTGCGAACAGGCGGAGGCGATCGCCGCAACAGGCAAGACCGTCATTTACATCGGCATTGGGCAGCATTGTGTGGGCCTCATGGCTATGCAAGATCCTTTGCGACCCGATGCAGTCTCGGCTGTGCAGCAACTCCGCGATGCAGGACTGGGGCTGCGCCTGCTGACAGGGGATCAGCCTGCGGCCGCCAGGGCGATCGCCCAGATGTTGGGCTTTGCGCCCGAAGACGTGCAGGCGAGCCTGTTGCCCCAAGAAAAAGTAGCGGCGATCGCCCAGCTTCAGGCCCAGGGCAAGCGGGTGGGCATGGTGGGCGACGGCATCAACGACGCGCCCGCCCTGGCCCAGGCAGATGTCAGCATTTCCCTGCACTCCAGCACGGATGCGGCGATTGAGGCATCGGAGATTGTGCTGATGGGCGATCGCCTGACGGACATCAGCGCCGCCCTGCGCCTTAGCCGCGCCACCTTCAACAAGATTCGCCAAAACCTGTTCTGGGCCTTTGCCTATAACCTGTTGGGTATTCCCGTGGCGGCGGGCGTGCTGCTGCCCACGCTGGGTCTGATTCTCAGTCCGTCGGCGGCGGGTGGGCTGATGGCGCTCAGCTCCGTCAGCGTGATTACAAACTCGCTGCTGCTGCGGTTCTTGAAAAAAAGTGATCACTATTCCCGAACCAGAACTGGTGTTCCCAAGGCGACTGAATCGTAGAGCGCTTCGATATCGGCATTTCGCATCCGCAGACAGCCGTGAGACACCGCCTGCCCCACCGAGTCGTCGCGGTTGGTGCCGTGAAAACCGATCGAGTGAAACCCGTCTGTCCAGAAGCTAATCCACCGCGTCCCCAGTGGGTTGCGCGGGTCGTTGCCAATGAGCTCCTTGGTGATGGGATGCTCCCACAGGGGATAGGTTTGGCGATCGATGACGCGAAATGTGCCCTGCGGTGTTTCCCAGCCATCTTGTCCAATAGCAACGGGGTAGCTTGCCTTAAGCTGATCCCCGTGGTAAAAGTACACCTGGCGATCGCTCAGGTCTACCACGAGCCGAGGAGTGTGCAATGGAAGTGTCGCCAGGGTCTTGCTGGCAGACTGCACCGGGACAAATTCAGAGGGTGGTAGAAGGCGTGCGTTTGCCGGACGGGGCTGGATACGCGGCTTGGAGATGCGTCGAGGCTGCGTTGTCGGCAGGATGCCCGTTGCTAGAGCGGCGATCGCCCGTTCAGGAGCCGACCCTTCAGACATTTTCGACCCTTTCGATGAATCTGGAGTCGCCTGGGTCTGGGCCAGAAAGGGGGAATTCGCAGCAGCAGAAGCCTCTGTCGAAGTGGGTGCTGGAGAGACAGCAGACGAGGCAGATGGCGCAGGAGCGGAGCGAGTAGGCGACGGCTCTGTTGGGGAAAAACCCGCTGTGGCGCTAGCTTGGGTTGCAGGGGTTGACGTGGCTTGTGGGGCGGGCGGGGCGATTGCCTGAGGAGCAGCGGGCACAATCGGAGCAATCGTCCCTGGCTGCCAACCACCGGGGCGGCTCGGCAAGTCGCCCGAAGTCGAAACGGGTGGCGGGGGAGAAACTGTCGCAGACGGTAGTGGGGTGGGTGAGCGATGGGCAGAGTGGAGAGAGCGGCTGCGAGACGG